>DAOORM010000007.1:0-19239 GCA_035389265.1 Flavobacteriales bacterium
GCGGGAGCGCGTGGCCAGCGGAGCTGCCGAACCGGCCATCGCCCAGTTCAAAGCCGCGCTGAAAGGCGCCCCACAACAATTCGAGGTGGAACTGCGGGGCGACGAAGGCCGATCGGTCTGGGTGGAGTGCTTCCTGAACCCTATCGCCGGTGACAAGGGCGTAAAGGAGATCTCGTGTATGGCTTACGGCATCACCGACCGGAAAGAGGCCGAACTGAAGCTCCGGCAAAGCCTCGGTGAGAAGGAGGTCCTGCTCAAGGAAGTGCATCACCGGGTGAAGAACAACCTGCAGGTGATCAGCAGCATCCTGAGCTTGCAGACCGCCCACGTGGAGGGTGATGAGCGTATCCTAGAGCTCCTGCGCGTGAGCCGCGACCGGATCCGGAGCATGTCCTTCATCCATGAAAGCCTTTACCAGAACAAGGATTTCAGCTCCATCGACCTGGGCAGTTACATCGATGGGCTGAGCCGCAACCTCGTGATGAGCTACAGCCTCTCGGGCAACATCGCTCTGGAGCGCGATCTCAAACGGGTGGAACTCGTACTGGACCAGGCCATACCGTGCGGCCTCATCCTCAACGAACTCATCAGCAACGCCTTCAAACACGCCTTCCCCGGCGGCCAGGCCGGCGTGGTGCGCATCGGATTGAACCTTCAGGGTGACCAAGTGTCCATCTCCGTTCAGGACGATGGCGTGGGCCTGCCGGAAGGCTTCAGTACGAAGAATGATGGCAACCTCGGGCTTGAACTCGTACGCACCCTGGTGGATCAATTGGACGGTAAGCTGGAGGTGAAGACTGGCGTAGGAGTCTCCTATTTGCTTACCTTTGAACGTTACCGATAGAACATGGCGCAGACGAATGTCCTCGTGGTCGAGGACGAGAGCATCGTAAGCAAGGACATCCAACACAGCCTGAAGAAACTCGGGTACAACGTGGTGGGTGCCGCCAACAATGGGGAAACGGCCGTCAGCCTTGCGCTGGAGCATCAGCCGGACATCATCCTCATGGACATCATGCTCAAGGGCGAGATGAACGGCATCGAGGCCGCTGATGCCATCCGCAAGGAGACCAACATCCCGGTCATCTTTCTGACAGCCTACGCCGACGAAAGCACCCTGGCCAAGGCCAAGGTCACCCAGCCCTACGGCTACATCATCAAGCCGTTCAAAGAGATCGACATCCACACGTCGATCGAGATGGCGCTCTACAAGCACAAGAAGGAAACGGAAGTGCTCAAGGAGCGCGACCTGCTCTATTCCCTCGTAGAGAACAAGGAGGCCGCCGGCGCGCGCGACATCATGTTCGTGAAGAGTAATAGCCGCCTGGTGAAGCTCAAGACCAGCGACATCTACTTCATCGAAGCGCTGAAGGATTACGTGGTGATCAACACGCTGAACACGCGCTACACCGTGCACAGCACCATGAAGGACATCGAGGCGAAACTGCCCGAGGCCGACTTCATCCGCGTGCACCGCAGCTTCATCGTGCGTCTCGACAAGATCGTGGCCATCGAACAGCCCAACCTGATCCTGGAGAACGACAAGAAGGTGATCCCGATCGGTGGCAGCTACAAGGACGATCTGGCCAAGCGCCTGAACCTCGTTTAACGACGTTTCTTCCCCTTTTTCGCTTTAGGGGCCTGCTTGGGCTTCTTCCCCTTAGCTGTGGCTTTGCGCGGCGCGATGGAGCGCCGCTCGAACTTGCCTGAGGTCGTGACCGGTGATGACGCTTCGCCTGTAAGGCTGAAGTCCACTACACGGCGGTCCATGTCCACAGCTTTGATGGTCACCTCCAGATCATCGCCAAGGCGGAATTTCCGACCCGTGCGCTGGCCTACGACCATGTAACGCTCCTTCTCGAACTTGAATACATCTCCAGGAATCTCGCGCAGGCCGATGAGGCCTTCGCACTTGTTCTCCTTCAGCTCTACATAGATGCCCCAGGTGGTGAGGCCACTGATCACACCCTCGAAGCTTTGACCGATGCGGGCCACCATGTATTCGGCCTGCTTGTACTTGATACTCGCACGCTCGGCGTCGCTGGCTTGCTTCTCCATGCGCGAACTGTGGCTGCAGCTGAGATCCAGCTCGCCACGATCCAAGGGACCGCCGCCGGCTAGGTAGTGCGCCATCGCCCGATGTACCAGCAGATCCGGGTAGCGCCGGATGGGGGAGGTGAAGTGCGTGTAATGCTCGAAGGCCAGGCCATAGTGCCCGATGTTCTCCGTGCTATAGATGGCTTTCGCCATGCTCCGGATCGCGACCTGCTTGATGATGTTCTCCTCTTCGGTGCCCTTCACGTCCTTCAACAGGTCGTTGATCGCATGCGGAAGCTCGGATACATCGGCGTGGCGCAAGGTGTAGCCGAAGCTTTTGGCCAAGGAGCGCAGCTGGTCGATCTTCTCGGGATCGGGTTCATCGTGGATCCTGTAAACGAACGGCCGTGCGCCACGTTCATGCTGACCTTCTTTTCCGGCCGGGCGCTTGTTCACCCAGGTGGCCACGCGTTTATTGGCCAGGAGCATGAACTCCTCGATCAACCAGTTCGCCGGCCCCATCACCTTCTCGTACACCCCAAGGGGCTTGCCGTCCTTGTCCAGCTTGAATTTCACCTCATTGCCACCGATCTCCAAGGCACCGTTGCTGATGCGCTCCTTTCGGAGGATCTGCGCCAGCCGGTGCAGCAGCAGCACCTCGTCCTGGAACGCGCCTTCGCCTTTCCCATCGATGATGGCTTGTGCCTCGGCATAGGCGAAGCGGCGACGCGAGCGCATCACCGTACGGCCGAACCACTCTCCTTTGATCCGGGCTTGGTCGTCCAGTTCGAAGATGGCGCTGAAACTGAGCTTGTCCGTATCGGCGTGCAGGGAACAGAGGTCGTTGCTGAGCTTCTCTGGAAGCATGGGCACCACACGGTCAACCAGGTACACGCTGGTAGCGCGGCTCGCGGCTTCCATGTCCAGCACGCTTCCCGGGGTCACGTAGTGGCTCACATCGGCGATGTGCACGCCCACTTCCCAGTGGCCATTCTCGAGTTTGCGCACGCTGAGCGCGTCGTCGAGGTCCTTGGCATCATCCGGATCTATGGTGATCGTAGGGATATCACGCACGTCGCGGCGGCGAGCGACCTCGTCCGCTGTGGCTCCATCGCGGATCTCTGTGGCTGCCCGAAGCACGCTCTCGGGGAACTCCAACGGGAGCCCGAACTCGGCCAGGATGGCGTGCATCTCCACGTGGTGCAGGCCAGCGCGCCCGAGCACCCGGACCACCTTTCCGCGGGGCTCATCCCGCGCATCCTTCCATTCTCCCAGCTCGATGATGGCTTTGTCCCCTTCCACTGCGCCGTTCACTTCCGCCGCCGGGATGACGAAAGGGCGCTGCACGCGTTGGTCATCGGCCACCAGGATCATACGGCCCTGGTGTTTGTGTACCGTGCCCACGAATTCGATGCGCCGGCGTTTCAACACCTTCACCACCTTTCCTTCCAGTCGCGAACCGCGTCCACCGACGAGTTTGATGGCGACCGTATCTCCGTGAAGGGCCGTTCCGATGTCCCGCTGCTGCACGTAGACGTCATCCTCACCACCGCCTAAACGAACGTAACCCGCTCCGCTGGTGATGATATCGATGGTGCCTTCTGCGGAATCCTTACCGCCCGTGACCGTGTATCGCCCCTTTTTTCCGCTCTCGATGCGTCCCTCATCAAGGAGCAGGTCGATGGCATCGAACACCTTATACCGCTGACTTTTCTCCCTGATACCCAGCTGTAAAGCCAGCTGCTGACTGGTGACACCGGCGTGGCCAGCGGATCGGATAGCGGCTAAAACCTGTTGAACGAAGGGGTCTGGCTGGGCTGAACGTCGAGTCAAGATGGGGTGGATCGTCGGGCATAAGGCCGACGGTCTAAAGGTAGGTGCGCGGGTTGTTAGCATCCCGTTGATGCTCATGTGGAAAACACCACCACCAACAGCTGTTGATAACCTCCGGAAGTTCACTACATTTGCAGCCCTTTTCGGGACTTCCCACCTACAACACCATGCAGGAAAGCGCCAAGGTCTTCAGCGGTACCGCCACCCGGTACTTGGCCGAGAAGATCGCCGCCAGTAATGGTGAGCGCTTGGGTGAGGTGACCGTGAGCCGTTTCAGCGACGGGGAGTTCCAGCCGAGTTTCGAGGAAACGGTGCGCGGTGAGCTCGTTTTCATCGTCCAGAGCACCTTTCCGCCAAGCGATAACCTCTTCGAGCTGTTGCTCATGGTGGATGCCGCCAAACGAGCCAGCGCGAAACGTATCGTGGCCGTGATGCCGTATTTCGGCTTCGCACGCCAGGACCGCAAGGACAAGCCGCGCGTTTCCATCGGTGCCAAGCTGGTGGCGAACATGCTCACGGCCGCTGGTGTCGATCGGATCATGACCATGGACCTGCATGCCGATCAGATCCAGGGCTTCTTCGAAGTGCCGGTGGATCACCTTTTCGCAAGCAGCATCTTTCTGCCCTACATCAAGGAGCTCGCATTGCCCGAGTTGGTGATGGCCGCTCCAGATACCGGGGGCACCAAGCGAGCCAACGCATATGCTAAACACCTCGGTTGCGAGATGGCCATCTGCTACAAGCAGCGCAAGGTGGCCAACCAGATCGAAAGCATGACGGTGATCGGCGATATCAAGGGCAAGAACGTGGTGCTCGTGGACGACATGTGCGACACTGCGGGCACCTTGACCAAGGCTGCGGATATGATGATGCAGCAAGGAGCCACCAGTGTACGCGCCGTTTGCACACATGCGGTGCTCAGCGGGGATGCCTACGAGCGCATCGAGCGCAGCGCCCTCACCGAGCTCATCGTTTCGGATACCATACCGCTGAACGCCGAGAAGGCCAGCGCTACCAAGAAGATCAAACAGCTCACCGTAGCAGGCCTGTTCGGAGACGTCATCAAGCGCGTACAGAGCCACGAGAGCATCAGCAGTCATTTCATCGTAGCATAACAACCCGGCCATGAACACCATCGCCCTTTCCGGAACCCCCCGCACCAACCTCGGCACCAAGTACGCCGCCCAACTGCGTCGCAGCAAACAAGTGCCCTGCGTCCTCTACGGTGGAGAGACCCCCATCCATTTCAGCGTGGATGAGGTCGCCCTCAACAAGCTCGTTTTCACCCCGGAATTGAACGGTGTGGAGATCGAGATCGATGGCCGCAAGATCATGGCGCTCGTACAACAGAAGCAGTTCCACCCCATTTCCGACAAGGTCCTCCACGTTGATTTCGTGGAGCTGAACGAGAGCAAGGAGACCATCGCGTCCCTCTCGGTCCGGTTGAAGGGACAGCCCATCGGTGTGCGCAAGGGCGGCAAGCTCAGCCAGCCGATGCGTCGGTTGCGTGTGAAGGGTCTGCCTGGTAAGATCCCTGGTCACATCGAGTTGGACGTTCTGGACCTGGATATCAACAAGAGCATCCAAGTGAGCGACTTGAAGTATGACGGGATAACCTTCATGGAGCGTGCCGAAGATGTGGTGGTTGCGGTGAAGATGGCCAAGAAGGTGGAAGAAGCCGCTGCCGCTGCTGCCCCTGCCGCAGGAGCCAAGGCCGCTGCTGCCCCTGCAGCCGCGAAGCCTGCTGCTGCCAAGCCGGCCGCCAAGAAGTAACCGAGCTTTTCCTTGGCACAGGGGCCTCCGTCATTGGACCCATGTTCCTCGGTCGTATGATGACGAACAAGGCCTCCGCATATCGTGGAGGCCTTGTTCATTACCACCCGCATAGACCATGAAGTATTTGATCGTTGGTTTGGGAAACCCTGGCGCGGAGTATGTGGACACCAGGCACAACATCGGATTCCAAGTGCTGGATCATCTTGCTGGACTGGCGGAAGTGCGCTTCACCGCCGAACGGTATGGTGACTACGCTGAAATGCGCCACAAGGGGCGTACGTTCATCCTGATCAAGCCAAGCACCTTCATGAACCTGAGCGGCAAGGCCATCCGTTATTGGATGGACCAGGAGAACATCCCAGCGGACCGGCTTCTGGTGATCACCGATGACTTGGCCCTTCCTTTCGGGGCTATTCGTATCAAACCTAGTGGTGGAGCCGGTGGTCACAATGGCCTTACGAGCATCATCCAGCTCTTGGGGAGTGAGGCATTCCCGCGTTTGAGGTTCGGTATCGGAAGCGATTTCCCGAAAGGCCGGCAAAGCGAGTACGTGCTTGGTGTTTGGAGCGGAACAGAGCGCCAGACGCTTCCAGAGCGCATCGAATTGGCGGGTAAGGCCATTCTTCAGTTCGGTCTGCTCGGCATAGAGCAAGCCATGAACGGGTTCAATAAACGCTAGTGCGCACCTCCTCCGGTGCGGCTTAACTTAGCGGCCGTTCAACCGAAACCCGCACGAAAGGCCTAACGCAATGCTCAGCAAGAAGATCGAAGCAGCCCTGAACGGACAGGTGGCCATCGAGGCCGCCAGCAGCCAAGCTTATCTCGCCATGGCTTCTTGGGCCGAGAACCAGGGCCTCAGCGGGACGGCCGCCTTCCTCTACAAGCACAGCGACGAGGAGCGCATGCATATGCTCAAGTTGGTGAAGTTCATCAATGAACGCGGCGGAAAGGCGGTGATCCCAGCCTTGAAACAGCCCGGGACCAATTTCAAATCGATCACGGATATCTTCCAGGCCCTGCTCTATCACGAGACCAAGGTGACCCAGGAGATCAATGGCGTGGTGGACACCTGTTTGAAGGAGAAGGACTACACCACGCACAACTTCATGCAGTGGTATGTGAGCGAGCAGATCGAGGAGGAGGCCTTGGCGCGTACGCTCATCGACAAGCTCAACCTGATCGGTAACGACAAGGGCGGTCTCTACTTGTTCGATCGCGACCTGCAAGGCATGAGCGCCGCCAATGCAGGTGGAGGCAAGCCGCAGTAGGGAATAGGCTTACTCCCAGGGCCAGTCGCCTCCGATCCGCAGCGGGCCCTCTAGCCCTGCGTTGATCAGGCGGTCTTTCAGGTCTTCTTCCTTGAAATGGCCGGGGAGCGCTGTTGCGCTCGCCAACTCGTAAAGCAACGCCCCCACGAAACGCACGTTGTTGGTCATGGCGCGGGGCTCCACGAGGTGGATATCGTCGCAGCTGCTGTGATAGCAGCCATACACATGTGTGCCCAGATCGCTCAGGGGATAGATCACCGGCACGCCTTTCAACAGGAAGGATTGATGGTCGCTGTGTAACCAGAGCTCTTCAGAGGACCGCCCCTTGAAGGCCGTGCTATCGATGCGGTGGATGCGCTCACACGCATCGGCGATCAGGTTCTTCCAGCCTGCTGGCCCACCTACGCCGAACCCTTGTGGATTGCCGCTCATGTCCAAGTTGATCATGCACCGGATGCGGCCCAGTTCTTCATTCCGGATGTAATGTTCAACCAAGCTGCGAGAACCCAAAAGCCCTTGTTCTTCGCCCATGAAAAGAACGAACCGAATGGTTCGTTCCGGCATGAACGGCATGCTCTTCATCAACCGAGCGAGGTCCAGGATCGAGAACGCGCCCAAGCCGTTGTCCGTGGCGCCCGTGGCAAGATCCCAGCTATCCAGGTGACCCCCGACGACGATCACCTCCTCCGGGAACTTCGACCCTCTTAGTTCGGCGACCACGTTGCGTGCGGTCACAAGCTGGCTGGTGTTGCGCATTTCCAAGCGCGCCACCAATGAAGCTCCCGTGGCGAGCTGCTCTCGTAGTCGGGCACCATCTTCCATGGCCAGGCACGCTGCGGGTATCGGTATCAAGGCTCCATCGATGGAGGCTGTGCCCGTCAGGAGTACGCCGCCGGTAACCTGATTCACGAAAAGGATCGATGCAGCTCCGGCTTTCAGCGCTAGAGCGGCTTTCTCGCTACGGTGGAGGTTCTTGGTGCCTTCGGCCGCAGCCACCAAGCCGAGGTTGACCAGCAGGGTGGCACCTTGGGCTCGCGTCCCTAGCAGCGCCAAGTCTACTGGAAGACCGTTCGAGGCATCCACGATCGGGGCTTCCACCGAAGAGGATAGGGGCGTATTCGCCAAGGCCACGCAGCCCAGGTGCGAATAACCCTGGCCATCGCTGATGGTCAAGCCAATGGAGCCGCGCGCCCACGCATCGGCAGTGAACGGAACGTTGTAGACGGTATCCAGTCCGGATGACCGGAACAAGCTGTCCGCCAGGTCCTCTGCCTTGGCTCCCTGAGGACTTCCTGTAAGACGGTGCCCGATATGCGCACTGGACCAAGCGAGCCATTCGTAGCCCTGTTCGCTCACCGAAGCGGCGGCGTCGAAAGCCCGTGCCCGGGTGCTTTGTGCGACTACGTCAACAGCTTGATGTTGACAGATGCAAAGCACGATCGCCCAGCGTAGCAGGCGCAGCCGCCTACTTTGCCGCGTGTTGTTGAAGTTCGGCACGAGAATAGCTAAGTGGGGCTCCAAATCTAAGCCCCGGGCGATGACCGCATCCCGGATCATCCGCATCCTGCTGCTCACCCCCTTCTTCCTTTTCGCCACCGTGCCCCAGCAGCCGCGTGAAGCCGAAAAGGACACGACGGCCATCCTACAGGCTAACTACCTGTATAACATCGCCAAACTCGTGGAGTGGAAGGACCCTACGATGCGCAGCGGGAACTTCGTGATCGGTGTGGTAGGTAGCGCCAATCTGTATCAGGAGCTCATAAAGCAGTATTCCACGCGCACGATCGGAAAGCAGCCCATCGAGGTCCGCAAATTGCCGCGCTCCTCCGAGGTGGAGCGATGTCATATGCTCTTCGTTGGTCGCAGCGACCTGGCACTTCTCCCCGAGATCTATAAGCGCATGAACGGCAAGCCTACGCTGGTGGTGACCGAGTATGCCGGCGCATTGGAGGATGGCGCCGTGGTGAACTTCGTTCGGGTGGACAACCTGCTGAAATACGAAATGAGCTTGACCAACGCTCAGAAACATGGGTTGGTCGTGGGGCTGACCTTGAAGAACCTCGCACACCGCGTAGAGGAATGAAGCGCATCGCACATATCCTTCTGATCCTGCTGCTGGCCAGCGGTGTGGTCCGTGGGCAAGGTGATCCGCTGGTGGAAGCCCTGCGTAAATATCAGGGAGGAGCCCTGAATGAGGCGAAGGCGTTGGTGGATGAGGCGGTGACCGCGCCGCAACATGCGAACAATGCAGAGGCCTGGCTCTTGCGCGGGTTCATCTACAAGGATGCGTACAAGGCCTCAACGGCGGTTGAGCCAGGCGATGACCTGCGCGATGAGGCCCTCAGGAGCTTGCACCGGTGCATTACGTTGGACACCGCGGGGACATATAAGGAGAATGCCACCCAGGCCTATGATTTCTTGACCCGCTCCTATTTCAACGATGCGGCGAAGGCGTTGAACGAAATGAACGAGAAGCGTGCCTTGGAGGTCTTCCCGAAGTTCAAGGAAGCGGCGCTGCTCGTGAACCCAGCGGCGGACCTGCGTGTCCGAGAGACGGAATTCACCAACGCGCTGGGCACGGTCTATACGAAACGGTTCAACACGGATCGAACGGACACGACCCTCTTCGCACGTGCGGTGGAGGCCTACAAACGCGTCTTGGTGGTCGATCCGGAGAACTACGGCGCCAACTACAATCTTGCCACCCTGTACTACAACCGCGGCGTCTACAACATCCAGCTGATCGATGCCGAGGATGAGATCCCGACGATCCTTCAGATACAGGAGGCGAGCCGTGAGTTCTTCCAGAAGGCGCTGCCGTTCATGTTGAAGGCTCATGACATGAACCCCTCGCGACGCGAAACACTGCTTGGTCTTGAAGGCATCTATTACAGCTTGCAGGACCAGGAAAGCTCAGACAAGTTCAGGCAGCTTTTCGAGGAGATGCCTCCCGAGGAGGACCGCTGATAGCACCATGCGCATACGCCTCACCATCGGCCGACGGATCGGGATGGGCTTTGGCCTGTTCATCTTCTTCGCCTTGCTCGTGGTGATACTCACCAACAGCACGCTGGAGCGCAGCCGCACGATCAACGACCAGATCAACAACGTCTATTCCCCCAGCGTGGATGCGCTGGTGAGGCTTCGCAATCTCACGGTCAACGCGCATATGCTCATCAAGCATTGGGCCCTGCTCGAGAGTCGAGCAGACGCTCCTGAGAAGACGAACCTTGTTGATCTCACGAACCGAGAGCTGCCCCAGCTACTCGACCAGATCGACACACTGATGGCCGACTGGGAGCACGAGGAGGTGGCGTTGATGGGCCAGATCACCGTCGAGATGCGTGAATTGTTCGACCTGCACGAGCGCATCAAGGTGTTGCTACCCTCGCTGGAGAGTTACAGTGATCCGTTCATCCACATGGAACGGAACGATATCGCGGAGGAGGGCGGGCCACTGGATCAAAGCATGCAAAAGGTCCTGGTGGATCTAGATCGCTTGCTCGAGATGCAGGAGAGCAAGCGGATGACCTTGGGTGGCGGCATGATCCGAAGCTTTGACTCCTTGAAATTCTTCGTGTTGTACATGGGGATCGGGCTTGTGGTGGTCGGGGCCGTAGCCGCTTTTTTCATCGTACGCGGCATCGTGACACCGGTGCAGCGCCTTCGAAGTGTGCTGCTTAGCTTGGGGCGCGGGGTCTTCCCCCGGACCAAGGTGCGCACTACCAATGACGAGATCGGTGATATGAGCAAGGCCCTCACCTCCCTCGTGGAAGGGTTGCGACGTACCACCGAATTCTCGCATGCGGTCGCCGCTGGTGATTTCGAGGCGAGCTATCAGCCTCTTAGTGATGAGGACATGCTGGGTCATGCGCTGCTGAAGATGCGCGACGAGCTCGGCCAACGGGAACGCACACTTGAGTTGAAGGTGCAGGAGCGTACCGAAGAGGTGGTGCGTCAGAAGGAGGAGGTCGAGCGTCAGAGCCGCAAGGTGGTCGAGTTGTACAAGAACGTGACGGATAGCATCCGCTATGCCAAGCGCCTGCAGGACTCCATCCTTCCACCGGAAAGGCGGATACGTGAGCTTTTGCCGGAATCATTTGTGTATTACAGGCCCAAGGACATCGTGAGCGGGGACTTCTACTGGGTCGATCGGGTCGACGGTCGCGTCGCCTTCGCCGCTGTGGATTGCACAGGGCACGGCGTGCCGGGCGCTTTCATGAGCCTGATCGGCCACAACGGCCTAAACCAAGCCATCCGCGAGCGCGGGGCGGGTCGACCTTCGGAGGTGCTGAAGGTCCTCAACAAATTGGCTTTTGAGGCCTTGCACAAGGACCGTGAACAATTCCTGGTGCGCGATGGTATGGACATGGCGCTGTGCAACTATGATCCATCGCGGCGTGTCTTGGAGTATGCCGGTGCGAACTCACCGCTTTACATCGTACGCGGAACAGAGGTATTACGCTTCTCGCCGGACAAGCGACCGATCGGAAGTTTTGAATTGGATGGACAGGATTTCACGGACCACCGCATCCTCCTTGAGCAAGGCGACATGGTCTACCTGTTTTCCGATGGTTATGCCGATCAGTTCGGTGGACCCAAGGGAAAGAAGTTCCTCTACAAGCGCTTCCGCGATCTACTGCTCGAGATCAGCCGATATCCAGCGGAGCGTCAGAGCAGCATGTTGGAAGAAGCCTTCCGCGGATGGCGAGGCGTGCACGAACAAGTGGATGACATCTTGGTCATCGGCATGCGCGCCTGAACCATGGTGCGCGCTTGCCGAGCGCTGGAAAGAGTAGGAATTTTCAAGCCCAAATCGAGAGCTCGGCTCACACCAGAATGGACCGGTGAGGATCAGCCTTGCATGGTCCATCCACCACCCACGCCGGTGGAGATCGGATTCATACAGACCACAGGGATCTGAGCCTCGTTGGCGATGACCTCCTGTTCGTAGGGTACGCCGAGCACTCCGAAGATGTTGCCTTCGGTCAGATTCATGATGGCGATCAGGTCAGCATCGATCTCCACCGCATGCCGCACTACAGCCTTCACGAAGTCGCCGCTATCCGCGTTGGCTATGGTCGCTACATGTTCGATGCCACGCTCGCCAAGGTATTGGTCGGCGAATTTGATGTGGTTCAGCAATTGATTGTGCAGGAACTCATCGTCCTCTTTCGGAGTGATCAAGTGCACCTTGCTACCGAAGGTCTTGGCCATTTCGGCCACCACCGTGAGCTTCTGCCGGGACTCCTTATGGAGGTCCAGCGGAACCACGATGTTGCGATAGCCGATATCCTTGATCATACGTTCCTGTACCACAACGAAGGGCACATTGCTGCTCGTGATCACACGCAGCGCCCGGCTACCAGTGATGAACTGCATGCCGCGCATGCCGTGGGTGCCCATGATGATGAGACCAGCACCTACTTCCGCTGCGGCATCCCCGATATCCTCATAGATGGACCCGATGCGGACCAAGGGTGTCACGCTTACCGTGCCGTTCCATTTCCGTGCCCGCTCAACTTCCAAGTCGAGTTTTCGGCGCGCTTCTTCGACATGGCTTTGCTTATCCACCACGTGTACGATGAATACCGCCGCGCCTGTCTTGGCAGCAACGGTCATGGCATGGTTCAGTGCACAGTCCGCCACCTTGGTGAAGTCCGTGGGGACCAGGATCTTGCTAGTCGTATGGCTCATGGGTTGATTCCCTTGCAGGAGGAGTAGGCCGGGTTACAAAAGGCGGCTAAAGATAGAAAAGGGAGCCGCCGAGAAGCCCGTTGCTTCGGCGTAAAACAAACGACAGCGAACAACTGCAAACGCATGTAAATGACGAACACACGGATCCGGCCCCGGTCCCAGTCCTGCTTTGCACCGGTCAACAACGAAAAACTACGCAGACCATGAACACAACGATGAAGAACAAAGTGCAGCTGATCGGTAACCTCGGCAAGGACCCCGAACTCAAGAACGTGGGCAGCGGACAGGCCCTGTTGCGCTTGAGCCTGGCTACGAATGAGCGTTATCGTACCGCCGAGGGTGAATGGAAGGACAATACCCAGTGGCACCCGATCGTGATCTGGGGCAAACAGGCAGAGAAGCTGGCAAGCCAGGTCCGCAAGGGGAGTGGCTTGGTGGTGGAAGGCCGCTTGGTGCAGCGCACGTACGAGTCCAAAGAAGGAGAGCGACGGTACAGCACGGAGGTGGTCGTGAGCGATTACCAGCTGCTGGGAAGTGCGAAGGTGGCCGAGGCCGAACTGGCGTAGAGCCGCTCGATGAAAGAGGAAGGCCGCAGGATGAACTGCGGCCTTCCTCTCTTACGGCAGTACGATCACCTTTCGTGTGCTGCGGGCTTCGTTGCTGCGCATCTCCAATAAATATTCCCCCGCCGCGATGCCGTTCATTTCGACCTTGCGGTCCGCCTCCGACCCGAGCGTGTGCTCCATGATGGGCCGTCCGAGCAGGTCGAGCAGTCGAAGGATGGTACTTCCAGAGATGTCGGGGACGTCCACGGTGATAGAGCCGCTTGATGGGTTCGGCCAAACGGACAGGCCGTCCAAAAGGAGTTCCTCCACGGCGGTGACCGGTACCACTTCATGGGTCTGGCACACAAGCGAAAAACAAGTGTCGAAGCTCGCCTCATCAACGGCGCCAACAAGTAAGCAGGTCTGGTATGTACCAGGAGTGGTGTACGCGTGCACGCCCACCATGGTCGTATCGAACTGGCCATCGCCATAGGACCAGATGCTCAAGGCTGGTTGAACACCAGTGGCTACGACGCTGGGCATGAACACTGTTGTTTCGCCATCTGCGAACATGCCGAAATCCACGAAGAGTTCCGGGCCACAGGTACTCGCATTCCCGTCAACCGAGACCCATCGCCCGGACGATGAGGAGCACTCCCCGAACGTGCGCGTCAGGCTCACGAAGTGTGATCCTGGCATGGCCCATACATGGGTCGGTTGTGTTTCGGCACTCGTTGTCCCGTCGCCGAACTCCCAGAGCCACGAGCCCTCGGTCGGGATGACCGACAACTCAGAGAAATTGCCCGTGTTGGTGCCGGCGCCTTGGTAGCCGATGATCGTTGGCAAGGAACCTCCACAATCGTTCAATGGCACGATCAAGTCCCTACAGTAGGTTGAAGAGCAGGACGGATCGGGTCCGGAGGTCAGTGTAAGGCAAACCGTGTAAGTACCTGGCGCGTCGAAGATGTGATACGGTTCAGGCACACTGGAGGTGCCATCTCCGAAGTTCCAGGAGGCCACGGCCTCCAAACCATACGTCCGGGAGCTGTCTTGGAAGGTGACATACGTACCCGAGGTGGTGTAGTTGAACGCGGGTCGCAGGAGGACGTCGCACAACGGCTGCGAGAAGCTCGAACTAGCCGGGAGCACCATAAGGGCAAGCAAAAAGGGCCTAGCGCGGCGAATGACCGAATTCATGCTGCAAACGGATCTGGAAGCTGTACCCCTTCATGAGGGCCGCTTCGGTTGAGGTGAAGGTGGGGATCGGCGCATAGAACGTTGGTTCCGCATAGACGGCCAGGTGTTCGTTCAGCAAATAGCCTAGGCTAAGTCCGCACTGAGCGTTCATTCGTGGTCCGAAGCGCCTATCCACAAGTTCGTCCGTGAGGTCGACCACGCGGATGGTGGCATCGTTGGCATCCTTCACCAGGGTGCGGCCTTCGCGTTGCGTGGGGATATAGGCCACGATCCCGCCAAGGAGGCCATAGCGCCAGCGATGCAGGTCGCCGTGCCAGGCCAGCGTCAGTGGGATCTGGATGGCGCCGTATCGGTTGCGGGCGCTGGACCTGCGTGTTTCGGTGGGACGAGTGGTCGTCACGGTGTCGATGTTCCAAGTATAGACCAGGTCTTGGGTGTTGTTGTAGACTGTGGCTGTCCATGTGGTGTCCACTTCGGTGAACAGGGCTTCTGCACGCTCCTCATGGGTGAACGTGCTTTGCGTGAGTTCGAGACCCGCACCTGCGGAAATGCTCCAGCCGTTGCGCCAAGTCCGACCTACCTGTGCACCCCACTGGAGCGAGCCCCGCCACCTTTCTGCATCATTCAGCGCATCGGCATGCTGGCCACGCCAGGTCCCGCTGCTCTTGCCCAGTCCGGCATAAAGCCCCAGCCACCACTGGGCGTTCTCCAGCACATACGGAGCTGGGCGGTGCGCTGGGATCGGCGAACCTGCTGTAGGGCCAGGAAGCATGAAGTAGAGCAGGTCCATGTCGACCGCATCCGCATTCGGGAGTTCTGTTGTTGCGTTGCCGAGTCCCGGTTTTATTGGGCTCTCGTAAGTATCCGGGTCCCCACTTGATCGGCCATCACTCGGAGATGTTCCTCTTCGGACCTGTTCAGAGATCCCGGCTGTTGGCAGGGTAACCGCGGTTCGGGCACTGACGTTGATGTCTGCGGTAGACCTTTCGTGACGGGATCCATCGCCTAGCGGGCTGTTCTCTGAAGCGCGCGCAACGGGTTCGTTCATCGCATGCTGCTTGTCATGAGTGGAGGTGGTCCGGTGTTCCTGTGTCGATCCAGTCCTGCTCACCTCGGCGTGAGCTTGAAGATCCTGCTCCACTGTGGTGTCTCTACTTTCATCAGGGCTATCGGAGCTGGAATTCGACCCTCGTGTTTCCATAGGCATGGGCTGCTCCACTTGATCAGCCACTTGTATAGGGGACGTCAAGATGTTCATGCCCTGTTCTGCCGCAGGAAGGAGCAGGTAGCTGGCGCTTGATACAGCGAGTGCCGTACCCACCAGGAGCATGGACCAAGAGCGCCAGGTGCTGCCTGCGATCGTGCCCGTATCCCAACCCAGTTGCTGGGCAAGGGCGTCACGCACCTCGCCAGGCGGCGCAGCCTCTGCGTCGTAAAGCGCTTTGAAGCGTTCGTCAATGGGATGTTCTTCCCGCATGATGCAAGACTTCTTTTCGTTCGATCCGGGCCTGCAGGTAGCTGCGGGCCTTTGAAAGTTGGCTGCGCGAGGTGCTTTCGCCACAGCCCAGCATGGCGGCGATCTCGGCATGGTCGAAGCCTTCGATCGCGTAGAGGTTGAACACATGCCGGTAGCCGTCGGGCAGTTCGGCGATGAGTTTCATGAGTTCCTGTTCCCCTAGGTTGTCGAGGGCGAGGGATTCCACGGGTGATTCGGGCAGGTTCTCCATGCCGAAGCGTTCCTGTTGGAAGGATTTCTTCCGGTACTGGTTGATGGCGGTGTGTACCATGATCCTTCTGATCCAACCTTCCAAGGAGCCCTCCATCCGGAACGCCGACAACTTCTCAAAGACCCGGATGAAACCCTCCTGCATCAGGTCCTGCGCCTCGAGCTGGTGCCGGGCATAGCGCAGACACACAGCATACATACGCCGTGCGTACCGCGTGTACAGGGTCTCCTGACAACGGCGGTCCCCACCCAGGCAACCCTGGACGAGTTCTCGTTCGTTCGGTTCGCGCAATGCGGAAAAGCCTTTCCGTGAACAAGACAGGGTTCCGGTCTGGAACGCTGCCTGAGCGGAGCGCCACTTGCAAGGTACAGCAACTCGCTCTGCCCGAGGGGGTTCGGACCGGTACACTGGCGTTGACAACAAACGACAGCATCCGTTGTGCAAACGCCTGTAACCGCATACAAGTGGTTATCAGCCGACTAAGCCTACCCAGCCGCTGAACGTTTGCACCGTCGTTCGGCAACAGCACCGGCGGCGAAAACGAAAAGTCACACTTAAACACAAGTCCCATGAACACGCTGAAGAACAAAGTGCACCTGATCGGTAACCTCGGTTTCGACCCTGAAGTGCGGGAGATCGCCAAAGGGCGCAAGGTGGCCCGCATTTCCGTGGCCACGAACGACAGCTACCGCAATGCCAGCGGCGAACGTGTCACCGATACCCAATGGCACACCGTGGTGGCTTGGGGTACCACGGCCGAGGCGGTGGAGCGTATGCTGCGCAAAGGATCGCCCGTGGCCCTCGAAGGTCGCCTGGTGCACCGCAGCTACGAGACCAAGGAAGGCGTGAAGCGCTACATCACCGAGGTCGTGATGAACGATTTCCAGCTCCTACAACCCAAGCAGGAGGCGGCCGCCTGAGCGGAGCAGCCCTAGAATGAGAAGCGGTCCCGATCTTCGGGGCCGCTTCTGCTTTTTCAGCCCACCATGTCCGGGACCACCACCACGCCTCGCCGCAAGAAACGTTGGTTGATCGCACTGGTCGCCTTCCTCATCACCACCCTCCTCGTGGTGGCCCTGTTGCTTCCCTATATCCTCAAGCGTTACATCGAAACGAACAGCGAGGCCTGGATCGACCGGAAGGTCACCATCGACCGTATCATCCTCAACCCCTTCACCTTCCGCTACGCCATTACGGGGGTCACCTGCTACGAGCCGAAGAGCGAGGAGGTCTTCGTGTCGTGGAAGAGCATCAGCGTGCGCAGCAACCTCTGGGCGGGTTTCCAAGAGAACAACTGGCGGTTCACCGGCTTGCGGATCGAGGCGCCGTATTTCCACATCGTGCAGAACGGCGATCGCTTCAACTTCAGCGACCTGCTTGAGCTTGGGAGCGACGATACGGCCGCGCCCGATACTTCGGCACCCGTGCGGTTCAGCATGGAGGACATCGTGCTGAACGATGGGCGCCTGGACTACAAGAGCGATGTGCTCGCCGCTCCCGTTGGGCTCAAGAACCTCAAAGCAACGAGCACCATCATTTCTTCGGAGAACGCGCGGATGGACTTCACCCTGGGCTTCGACCTGACAGAAGGGGGCAGACTGGACGGGGGCTTCATGCTGGATACCGAGAAGTCCTTCTATGGCATTGCTGCTGAACTAAAGGCCTTCGCCATGCCCCAGCTGCTGCCCTACCTGCAGGACTTCTTCGCATGCCAGGAGCTGAAAGGTGCGATGGATCTGAAGTTGGATCTGCTTGACAGCTATGCCGATAGTACGAGCCTGCAACTCAGCGCCGGCCTTGACCTGCGCGACGTCGTACTGGCCGATCCGAACAGCGACAAACTCCTTAGCTTGAAGAACGCCACAGCACGGCTGGATACACTGGTGGCCATGGATCAGCGTGTGGAGATGGGGGAAGTGGTGCTGGATGGAGCGGACCTCAAGTTCGTGATGCTCGCCGATGGCACGGACAATTGGACACGGTTGTTGAAACTGGATAGCACGACGGTCGGTGGTGATAGCAGCACCACGCAACTGCAGGCCAGCGAGAGCAATGTGTTCGTGCTACTGGCCGACTACATCAGCTACCTCGGGGAGCAGATCGTAGCGAGTGATTACACGGCGAAGAAACTGGCGCTCATCAATAGCGCCGTCCACTTCGAGGATAACACGCCGGCACAACCCTTCCGCTACGACATCTCTGCGATCAATGTGAGCGCCAACCGCATCACCAGTGATCAAGAAGCGGGCAAGCTCACGGCGAGTGCGGTACTACAAGAGACCGGCAAGCTGAAGGGCGATGCCGTCTTCGACCCGAAGAACATCCGCAATGTCACGGTGGACCTGACTGTGGACGACCTGGCGTTGAACCATCTGGATGCCTACGGACGTTGGTATGCCGCGCATCCGTTGGAGGATGGACTGTTGCAGTACGTGACGAAGACCGTGGTACAGGACGGCAGGATCGACTCACAGAACCACCTGAGAGTGGACAAGATGAAGGTGGGAAAGAAGGTGGACGAACACGACATGGAGATCTACGTGCTTCCCTTGCGGCTGGCCACAGGGCTGCTCAAGGATGTGAAGGGCGTGATCGATCTGGACGTGCCGGTGAAAGGCGATCTGAAGGATCCCGAGTTCAGGGTGTGGCCGCTGGTCTGGCAGGTGCTGAAGAACCTGATCGTGAAAGCCGCCACGGCGCCCGGACGCTTGCTGGTGCGTGCCTTCGAGGGGGCCGACGAGAGCGATCTGGAGCGCGTGCGGTTCGCGTACATGCAACCGAGCCCCGCGAAGGCGCAGGAGAAGACCTTGAAACAACTCGTTTCTGCCCTCAACGCGAAACCCGAACTCACGGTGGATCTGGTTCCCATCGTCGACGCTAAGGCCGAAGCCAAGGAAGTGGCTGTTTTCCATGCCAAGCAGGCTTTCCTCTTCCCGGAGAAGCCGACCATCGCTGGCGCGGATAGCACACGCATCGCGGAATTGAGCGCGCGCGACTCGGCCTTCACCGCGTATGTGGAAGGGCGCACAGCATCCCTAGCGGGCAAGTCGCTGCACGACCGCTGCCTGGCCCTACTCGGCGCCGCCGAAGCCGAACGCATCGCCGGCGAGATCGAATACGCCCGGCGCGAAAGCACCATGCAGTTCCTGCTGGGGCAAG
>DAOORM010000008.1:0-18851 GCA_035389265.1 Flavobacteriales bacterium
CCGCCGCCTCCAGGGACCAGATCGATGAGACCATCGCCCGTTCGGACACCTTCGACATCCTCCACTACGACATCAACCTGGACCTGACCTCCTTGGTGGAGGCCGATTTCAAAGCCCTCACCACGGTCAGCTTCACCCCCTTGATGGAGGGTCAACAGAACGTCCGGTTCGACCTGTACCAGTTCACCGTGGACTCGGTGTTAAGTGCTGATGGCCCCTTGGTGTACACGTACGACGGTCAGTTCTTGAACGTTCAATTCCCGTCAACGATGGAGATGGGCACCACCTATACGGTCACCGCCCATTACCGTGGAGCGCCGCATCGTGATCCCGAATGGGGAGGCTTCTACTACGAGTCGGGTTACATGTACAACCTGGGCATCGGGCTTTCCACCATACCCCCCAATTTCGGCAAGGCATGGTACCCCTGTTTCGACAGCTTCGTGGAGCGCGCCACCTACACCTACCATGTGAAGAGCACGGGCGGCAACCGTTTGCACGGTCAGGGTGACTTCCTTGGCGAGACCCAACTCGGTGGCGACACCATCCTGCGCTCTTTCGCGCTGAACGACGCGGTGCCTACCCACCTCAGTGCGGTTGCGGTATCCAGCTACACGGATAGCAACTTCGTACATACCGGGATCAACGGTGAGGTGCCCGTTCGACTGACCGCGCGACCATCCCAGATGGATGCGATGGTCGAAAAATTCGCCGATATCGGAGCGGCCATCGATGTGTGTGAGCATTGGTATGGACCACACATGTACGACCGGGTGGGCTACGTGATCACCACCGATGGTGCATTGGAGATACCGACGAACATCGCGTACCCGACCTTCATGACCAGCCAGGGCATCGTGGACAACCGTGCGCTCTTCACACACGAGCTAGGCCACCATTGGTGGGGCGATCATGTGACACCATACGTGCACAACGACATGTGGTTGAAGGAAGGTCCAGCTGAATACAGTGGGCACCTCATCGAGGAGTGGATCGGTGGCCGGGTACCCTTCATCAAGACCGTGAAGGACAACCACTACTTCGTGTTGCGCCAGGCCCACCGGGACGATGGTGGGTTCCAAGTGCTCTCGCCCATCCCGGATCCGTACATCTACGGTACACACACTTACCAAAAGGGTGCATCGGTGATGCATAACCTGCGGGGCTACCTCGGCGATGCCCTCTTTCAGCAAGCCCTGCGCGGCATTCAGGCCAATTTGGGCAATACCACCATCACGCCGCAGCAGTTCCGCGATGCCCTCGAACTATACTCCGGTGTGCAACTCGATGCCTTCTTCGATGCCTGGGTCTTCGCGCCGGGCTATGCCGTGTTCGAGGTGCGTGGGATGGATGTGACCCCGAACGGAAGCAGTTGGACCGCGGATCTTGAGCTGGGACAGAAGCTATATGGAGCCACGGTGATGCACCAGGATGTTCCGCTCGATGTGACCTTCTTATCCTTGGAAGGAGAGGAGCACACCACCACGATCATGGCCTCGGGTGAGTTCGACAACGCGACGTTGGAAGTCCCATTCGAGCCGGCCATGGTGGTGCTGAACCGGGGCATGCGCCTCAACCAAGCCCGGATGGATCACGAGGTCATCTTGGTGCCGGATGTTGTCACACCGAACCTCCTGCCGTACGTTGATTTCCGTGTCTATGGAACCAACCTCGTGGACAGTACACTGGTGCGCGTGGAGCATATCTGGTGTGCACCCGATCAGGAACCGGTACAAGCCGGTGTGACCGCCATCAGTGACACGCACTACTGGGTGGTTGATGGTCTGTGGCCGGAAGGCACCGTGCTGGAGGGGCGCGTGTACTACCAAGGGGAGAACGACTCCCAGTTCGATTTTGAACTACTTAACGGTGATGAGACAGGGATGGTCCTGCTCTACCGCCCCACGGCCAACGATGTCTGGAGTATCTGCCCTGATCAGATCATCACCGCTGGCAGTCTTACCAACGGTAACGGCCTGATCAAGATCAACAACATGCAGAAGGGGCAGTACGCTTTCGCGAAGGCAGAAGCCATCATCGGCGTGGAAGAGGCGAATGACACACCCTTCTCCATGAACCTGGGTCCAGTGCCGGCCAGCGACGACATGCGCGTGAACGGCCACTTCGATGGCGGTACGACCATGTGGTGGGATGTGGTCGGAATGGATGGGCGCCTTGCCCAACGCACCACTTCCGCGGTTTCGGGTGCGTTCGATCAAGTGATCGATGTGTCGAAGCTCGCAGCGGGTAGCTATATCCTTCGGGTCACGCCGGAAGCGGGTGATCGCCTCGCCGAACAGCGGTTCGAAGTGGTGCGCTAGGTCCATGGTGGAGGAACTTCCGGGAACTGGGCCCTACAATGCCATGGGCCTGCGCAAGCCCATTTATGCGCTTAGCGGCGGGTTACGAGAGCACCTCATCCATCACGGACGCCATGTGCCCTTGCCACTCGCTTATTCCGACCTGGCGCGATTCGATGGTTTGATGCCCTTGAAACGGGCCGATGGCAAGGACAGCTTGTGGAGTACGGCCTTATACCGACCGTCCGATGCGGAAGGGCTGTATGAGAAGCTCGTGGAGACCTATCAGCTCCTCACCTCGGATGGCAGGCACCTGGACCATCTACGGGTGGCCAGCATCGACCTGTGCCCATACGGCAACTCGCAGCCGTTCCGGATCAGGATCCTGAACCAGATCAACGATAACCACGACTACTTCTACATCAAACGGACCGATGCGAGCCGGGTGTATGGCCTGGAATTGGAGCATCTCCTTTCGCCCAACCGCATCAACTACATGTGCGAAGGAGCCACCTTGGTGGAAGAGCACATCATCGGTGTACCTGGCGACACCTTCATTGCCGCGCCGGAACAATATGGGGGACATGTTAATGCCGTGCGGTTGAGCAAGGAGTTCGTCAAATTCAACGAGCGGTGTTTCGTGCGCCTCTTGGGCGATATGCGAGCCTACAATTTCGTGGTGGACGTGATCCACGACCTGGATCAGGTGCAGTACCGTCTGCGCAGCATAGATTTCGATCAACAGTGTTACGAAGGTCGTTCGCGTATGTACCTGCCTCAGTTCTTCAAGGAGAACCTGCCATACGTACAGTTCGCGCAACGGGCCATCTCGCTGGAGACCGCCCAGCAATACCGTAGTGAGGAGCGTGCCCTGCTCCGAAAGCGAGCGAGGCTTTCCGAGGAACAGCTCGCCTCCCTACTGGCCGTGATGCGTGACGATGAGTTGGCTCCCGTGGAGCATGTCCAGCAACTCGCCGCCGAACTGGCCCAGTTCCATGGCGCTCCGGCTTTGGCGAATTGTAAGACCATGGGTGAGTTGTTGCAGGACCACCTCCACATCGTCCTCGAACACCACTAAGTTTCGACGGATCCGAAACCTTGCCCGTCGGGCCGGCGTAATAGCGCCACGAACCTGCTATAGGCATGTTCCAAACGCATATGCAAGCCCCCAAGATCCTCTCCCTCGTCCTGGCCATCGGACTGCTACAAGTCGAACGTTCAGCCGCACAAACGCTGGATTATGATTGGCTCAATATCCCCTGCATCGACAACCTGAATTGTGATAACGGTTGTTCGGCGTGCAATCTGCCAGCGGATGTGCCCGTGAATTTCTTCGGAACCAATGTGCTTTGGGTGGGAATGGACGTGTGTCCACACCCGATCACCACCGCCAACAACGCCGTGTTCACCACCGGTTGGCCCATCGAACCCCAAGCGGGCGTCTACATGGGCATTTCCACTGCTACGCTTGGCGATGTCCACATCGATAGTGTGGTCATCCGTCATCGCCGTTCGGAGGATGGTCCTCAGCGTCTACGTGTGCAATTCAGCAACGATGTGATGCAGGCCCCCACCTTGTTGGGCGATGTGGATGTGACCCAGACCTATGAGGAGACCGTGTTCACGGACCTCGGCTGCCTCAATGCCACCCCAGGTTCGGATTTCCGTGGCTTCGTGCTGCGCATGCAAGCCTTCCAAGGTGGCGCGGGTGATTGGCAGATCGATGCCATGCGTGTTGTCACTTCTCCATGCGCGGCGCAAGTGGGTATCGCCGAGAATTTCGAGCGCGACTTGGAGGAAGGCACCCGCTCCTACGTGGATGTGCTCGGCCGTCCGATCCAAGGTCAGCCCGCCCCAGGCCTCTACATCGGTGGGCGCAAGCGCGTGCAAGTTCTCTAAGTTCCAGCGTACGATCCTTCCGGACCGGCAGTGCTCTAAGCGGCACTTCCGGTCCGTCCTTTTTGGGCCCGTGGATGGAACTGAAGGATGTTGCTCCGCAGGTATTCCCGATCCAAGTGAGTGTAGATCTCCGTGGTGGTGATGCTCGCATGCCCCAGCATCTCTTGCACAGCACGTAGGTCCGCACCACCTTCCACCAGGTGTGTGGCGAATGAATGCCGGAAGGTGTGTGGACTGATGGTCTTGCGCACACCCGCGGCTACCGCCAGTCTCTTCACCAGGTTGAAGACCGCCATGCGACTGAGCTGCCCACCGCGGGCATTCAGGAATACGATGTCCTCTGCCTTCGGGCGATGGGGTAGGTGTACGCGTTCGTGTTCCAGGTACTGCCGGATGCACTCCATGGCCATGGGGCCGATGGGAACAAGCCGCTCTTTATCACCTTTCCCCACCACGCGGATGAACCCTTCGCCGAAATGGAGCCACGAGCGCCGGAGACCGCATAGCTCGCTCACGCGCAGGCCACAACTGTATAGGGCTTCGATCATCGCCTTGTCCCGATGCGCCAGCGGCTGGCTCATGTCGATGGCCGCGATCATGCCGTTGATCTCCTCCAGGGTGAGGAATACGGGCAGTTTCCGCGCCAGCCGTGGACTTTCCAACAACTCCGTGGGGTCATGGCCTATGCTCTTCTCGCGCAACAAATTGCGATAGAATACCCGCAATGCGCTCAGGTAGCGGGCTTGGCTCGTGGCTTTGGAACCCGCCTTCGCCGTGGTGGTGATGAAGGCCTGCAGATCCTCCAGTCGCACATCGGTGGGCTTCAAAGGTGGCTTCTGGCTTTCAGCGTAGGCCTTCAACTTGCTCACATCCCGCAGATACGCCTCTACGGTACGGTCGCTCAACGAACGCTCCAGTTTCAGGTGCATCCGAAGGTCGGTCAATGCATCACTCCAAGTCACCCCACGAAGGTGCGATGCCGTGCAGCCGTAGCGGAAACTGCGATCCGCCCATCTGCTAACCGCTCGATGTTCACGCCAAGTCACCAACTTCGCACCTCGGACCTCATCCTCGAAACGCGTTCCACGCATGCGCATCCTCATCATCAACGGACCCAATCTGGATCTGCTGGGTACCCGCGAACCGCACATCTACGGAGCGCGCAGCTTCGAAGACTACCTGGCAGAACTGCGCGAGGCTTTTCCGACGGCACGTATCGAGCACTGCCAAAGCAATGTGGAAGGGGAGATCGTGGAGTTGCTCCGTAAGCGAGCACCAGATGTGGACGGACTTGTGATCAACCCCGGCGGCTATTCCCATACGAGTGTCGCCATCCGCGATACCATCGCGGTACTCGGTAAACCCGTTGTCGAAGTGCACATCAGTAACATCCATGCACGGGAGGAGTTCAGGTACAACACCCTCACCGGTTCGGTCTGCGCTGGTGTGATCACCGGATTCGGCCTCGAAGGCTACCGGCTGGCCATAGAGCACCTGGTGCGGCGCTTCTAGCGGAAAGCCTCGTGGTCCAGCTGGGAGAACTTGCGCCAGCGCAGGATGAACCGATCGAAAGCGATGCTGCGGTGGTAGATGCCGCTCAGGTTCGGCTGTCGTTCAGTGCGCATGAGGGCGCGACGTTGCTTGATCACATGCGGCAGGCGGAGGAAGAAATGCCAATGCGCACGCACGATCTGCCAAGAGTGCTGTCCATTGCCTTCCACCAGGAATTTCATGCCGGCGAAACCATCCAACACCAAGCGGCGGAACAACCACCACCAGAACCACCCGTTATGAAGATTCTTGGTCAGCACGATCAAGCTGTTCCGGAAGTTCAGGTAGGTCTTCCGGGGGGAGCGATAGTCCAGTGATCCACCGCCCACGTGGTGTACCACGGCTTTGCTGGTATAACCGATGGTCCATCCCATCCTGCGTAGGCGCCAGCAGAGGTCGATCTCCTCCATGTGCGCGAAGAGTGCGGCATCGAAACCACCGGCAGCGTGGAAAGCTTCCGCGCGGATCAGCAGGCAAGCTCCGGTGGCCCAGAACACCTCGCGTTCATCGTCGTACTGGCCATGATCCTCCTCGGTGATCTCGAAGATCCGGCCGCGGCAGAAAGGGTACCCATTGCGGTCGATGAATCCACCGGCGGCCCCGGCATGCTCGAATTTATCGGGTTGGCGTTGGGCGAGCACTTTAGGCTGGCAGGCCGCCATCCGCGGATGAGCGTCGAGGTAACTATTCAAGTTGTCCAGCCAATCGGGCATCACCTCCACATCCGAGTTCAGGAGCATGAAACGTTCTGCTTGCACCTGCTCCAGCGCAACATTGTAGCCACCGGCGAAACCCAAGTTGGTGGGTATCCGAATGATCAGGACCGACGGATGGTTCAGCCCCAACCAGGTCATCGAATCGTCCGTACTGGCATTGTCAGCCACGATCACTTCAGCCCCGGTGCTGCGCGCGATAACGGTGGGCAGGAAGCGCTCCAACCAAGGTCGGCCGTTCCAGTTCAGTATGACGATCGCCGTGCGCATCGATGACCAAGGGGCGTCAAAGATGCGGCTTCATCCGCGCAAGGCTCAGCGGGGATCGTTAAAGAACTCCATCACCCGGTCACTTTCTAGGGTGTTCGGCTGGGTCACGTTCACGCCCGGTGGAGGTTGAGTCCGGGTGTGCAACAGGTAGTTCCACTGGGGGTTGTTCAGCTCTCCTGGAACTTCACTGTGTAAGAGGGGTAGACAATTGTTGGCCAGATCAGGTTGCCAGAAGACAAAGCGCCTATTCGTGAATTTCCCTGCCCGGTAATAATGCCAAATGGTGTAGGGGAGGGTCCCCATCTCATTGAACCTATCCATCATGGTGTTCGGTGGTCCATACTTCAGATAGACCCGCCCACGGTCGGTCTCATAGCCTTTAAGGACGCGGCACCCGAATAGTTTGTTCACCTTGATCACCTCTTGGCGGTAAGCTTGCCACGCGCGCTCAGGGTCGGCGCTGCGGTTGGACCAGAAAGTGTAAAAGAACCGTTTCATAAGGTCCATATCCTTGTCTTTGTACCGGTCTTCAATGATCTTACCCTCCAGATGATCCGCGATAGGGCGCAGGCTGGCTATATGATCCACCAACGAATCGCGGTTCGTGAACGCTCCGGCGAACTTCCCCTCAAGGTCCAACCGATCCATGGACTGTAGGTCGTAGTTGTACGATATAGGGTTGTTCCTTTGGAAGAATTGATCCTTGCGGCTGATCAGAGTACCTGCTTTGTCACGTACCTCGATGGCTAAAACGTAGTTCCCTGATGCCAGGTCGGCGATATCGAACTCGGCGATGACGGGCTCAACAGGGCGGGCTTTGGCGCGGATCACACGCTTATAAGGCCCGAACACCGCTTTGCTTTCGAAGCTCTCGATCTGGTAACTAAGCAAGTAAAGACTATCCTTACCTAGTGCACGTTCAGTTCCGTGTACTTCTGCATAGAAGTTCAACTTCCCGATGGTGCGTGGCAGGTAATCGGTCAGCAGTGGCACAGCAGTGTATCCATACTTGGAGGGTACACCATCCACCGCAGGTACGATCCGCTCGGCGAAAAGGATGTCGCTGATGGATATCCCGGAGGGTAAACTCCCTACCGCCAAGGGTGCATTGATACGTGTGATGGCGGTATCGTTCTTCGTAAGGTCTCGTGCTTCGATGACGAGGTCGTAGTATCCCGGTGCCAGTGCGAAGAATTCCTGGTGGACAAGGTCGTTCTGTGTACTATCCAAACTTTCCGGGCCGTTCACCACGGTCTTGCCGAAGGCCATGATGGCGCCCTTTTGTTCCACCAAGGTGAGCACTTCCACCTGGCCTTGGAGGAAGCCCCTTTCATTCGACTTGATTCCGAAAGTGCCGGTTAGGACGGCCATGTTCACCTCCACCTGGGGTGAGCCGTCGGGCGCATAGAACGTGCGCGGTTCCACCACGACATCCAACTGTGCTTTCACAGGACGGTAGGGCCAAGCGGCCAACGCCAGGGGAAGGATGGTCCACAACGCTCTCATGCTCACAAAGCTAAGGCCTTGGGCAGCGTGTACATGACCGATGCTGGGGCGATGGCGACCGCCGCCTGCATCATCGGCGCCGACGAACTGTCCATCACTACCGGGAATCATGCCGTGCGCTTCCCTTCAATGCCCAGCTTCGGTGCCGCACACCGAACGGTTCGAAGGCACTACTTTCGCGCGGCCGTTCCGGACGAGCAACTCGTTCAGAGCACCTGGAGAGGTGGCAGAGCGGTTGAATGCGGCGGTCTTGAAAACCGCTTTACTCGAAAGGGTAACGGGGGTTCGAATCCCTCCCTCTCCGCCAATGCACGCCCGTGCCACCCGGTGGCCGGGCGTTGAGCCCCCCTATTAGGAAAGGCAGTATCCGGACGATGTCTCCCTTCAGGCCTCATCCATCCAGGCCTGCAAGTGGTGACGAACTTGGGTGGCGCCTCCTTTCTGGCAGGATATTGTGAAGGAATGAAGGGGGAGGACCCTTGATCTGGTCGATCACAAGGGCGTGTCCTTCGGTGGACGATCTTTGCATGCATGGCGCTGCGCATGGAGTTCTTGGGTACCGGTACAAGCCAAGGAGTGCCCGTGGTGGCCTGCGTGTGCCCGGTGTGTACCAGTGGCGATCCGAAGGACAACCGCTTGCGCTCCTCTGTCCGGCTTACCCTCGGTGAGCATGAATTGCTGATCGACGCGGGTCCTGATCTGCGTCAACAAGCCTTGCGGAGCCGGATGCAACGGGTCGATGGTGTGCTGCTCACGCATGAGCATATGGACCATGTGGCGGGGATCGACGAACTGCGTGCGTTCAATTATGCCCAGAAACGGGCCATGGAACTGTACGGTCTGCCTCGGACGCTGGATGCGGTGGAACGCACCTTCCACTACGCCTTCGCGAAGGATAAATACCCTGGCGTTCCCGAACTGAACCTGCATCCGGTCGGTTTGGAGCCGTTCCACGTCGGCGAGTATCGCATCATTCCTGTGGAGGTCATGCACGATCGGCTTCCCGTTCTGGGTTATCGGGTGAATGACATGGCCTACATCACCGACGCCAAGACCATCGCACCCGAAGAACGCGCGAAGTTGCAAGGACTTGACGTCTTGGTGATCAACGCATTGCGCGTTGACCCGCACCATTCGCATCTAAACTTGGAAGAGGCGCTGGAAATCGTCGCGGACTTGGCTCCGCGCCGGACCTACTTCACGCATATCAGCCACTTGCTTGGAAGCCACGTTATGGTAAGTTCCATGCTGCCGGCTCGGGTGCACCTGTCTTATGATGGTCTGGTGATCCACTCCGACACCTGATCCTGCCAGCTTGCTACCCAAACTTGGATGGCCTCCTGCACGTGCTTGTCCGGACAACTTCCGGGTGCGATCTTCGTGCCAACCCCACGCACTCATGCTCCTACGCAAGACTCTTTTCTTATTCCCGCTCACGGCGGCCGTGATCTCAGGGTCTTCCTTCGCCCAAACCCAAATACGAACCGAGGAGGTCACCTTCATCAAGGATCCGCGTCGCCTACCGGAACGCGATCGCCAGATTGAACTGCGTGGTTGGGGTGCTTGGCCTGCATTCAAGCTGAACCACCCGCGCTGGACCGCCGAGTTCAACGAGGAGACCGGTTTGCCGCGTCGCGCCTACGGTGACCCCATCGAGGTGGGCGGTACAAGCCCGGCGGAGCGTGCGATGACTTTCCTATCCACGGAATTCGCTGCGTACCGGCTCCCCTTGGAAGATCTTGTCCTTACCTCCACAGCCCCGACGGCGAAGATCACCTATGTCCATTTCGCACAGGAGCACGAAGGGCTTCCGGTCCTGGGTGCGCGTGCCATGGTCAAGTTCGATGGACAGGGTCGTGTGATCTCGTTCTCGACCGATCTGGTCAAGGAATTCAACGTTCCATTGACGCCTACCGTGGATGCGGCAATAGCCGTGACCAGTGCCAGCCAAGGCCTGTACAACATCACCCACTCCGACGTGAATGGTTTGGCCCTTTTACCGGTGCCCGAACCTGGCCGCAACGTGGTCCACCTGGTACACCGCGTAACCGTGCACACTCGCCGTGGTGATACCCCGGGTCGGTACACTTGTTTAGTGGATGCCCATGACGGCACCCTCCTGTACCGATCCAATGAGGTGCGCACTTGTGGTCATGGAACTGATGGAGAAGAAGGAGGTGATGCGGGCGTGGATGTGGCCGTGAGCGCTTTGGCCTACACCGGCAGCCCATTGTTAGCACCCGAGGTACAACCTTTGCCGGACCTTGATGTTACCGTGAATGGGAACCTCTTACGTACGGACGTAAGCGGCTTCTTGCCTTCGGGGATCACCGGGCCCGTTCCTGGCTTCTTCCAGCTGCGCGGTCGGTGGGCAAACGTGAGTACCAACTCGGTGACGCCCACATTCTCCAACACCCTCAATGAAGGCTACAACGAGATCTCCTTCAACAGTGCGGCCAACATTCGCGAACGCTCCGCTTACATCTATGTGAACCAGATACATGCGCACATGAAATCCGTGCTGCCTGCATTCACTGGCATGGACCTCCAGATGGCTACACGACTTGACCTGACCTCTGATAATTGCAACGCCTTCTACGATGGCAGCAGCATCAACTTCTACGCGGAGGCCAACAACTGCAGATCACTAGCCACTATCAACGATGTGGTTTATCATGAATATGGTCATGGGATCAATGATAAGTTCTACACCGGTCTAAGCAGCAGCTTTATCAACGGCGGTATGAACGAGGGATATGCCGATATCTGGGGCCTTACGCTCACACAGAGCCCTGTGCTTGGGCTAGGTATAAACCTGGACAATGACAACTCAACGGTTCGACGTTATGATCAAGCTCCGAAAGTGTACCCCGTGGACATCGTAGGAGAAGTCCATGCCGATGGTGAGATCATTGCTGGGGCTTGGTGGGACCTGTACGAATTGCTAGGGTTCGATATGGAACTAACATTGGACCTCTTCGCAGCAGCATACCCTGGACTCCAAGCGAACACCTTCAATGGGAACGAGGGCGTTGCTTACCGCGATGTGCTCCTTGATGTCTTGCAGGCCGATGATGACGATGGCGACATTACGAACGGTACGAACCACGGAGCAGAGATCGTAGAGGCATTCGGTATCCATGGCATCACACTGATCAGTGGAGCTGAGCTTTTCCATGATGGTTTGCTCTCCGCGCCAGCAGAAGAGCCCATTGATCTCCAATCCGTGGTATTCATAACATTTCCCTCCACCTTATATCTGCAAGACGCTTCGCTGTTCTATAAAGTGAACAATGCAGCGGATTGGACCGCTGTGGAGATGACCACTTCTGGGGCAGGCAACTACCTAGCCACCATACCTGCTCAACCGGCCGGTACCGTCGTGTCCTACTTCGTAGGGCTCCGGGATATTTTCGGCCAGGCAAGTGCTGTGAATCCGATCGCAGCGGACCGTTTCGACCCGGGACTGCCGTTCTATATCATGGTAGGTTATGATGAGGTCGCCACCACCAATGCCGATACACAGAATGAACTCGGAACGTTCATTGAAGGCCAACCCGAAGACAATGCCACCACCGGTGGCTGGGAGTTCGGGCCTCCTATAGGATCATATGGTACACCTGGTGAACCAAGCACAGTATGTCAACCTGGTTCACAACACACACCTGGAGGTGAGTATTGCTGGTTCACAGGGAATGCACTGGATGTGAACAGTCCATTGGGTGAGAATGATGTGGACGATGGAAGTACGACCCTGATGGGCCCCAACATCGATCTTGCCTCCTACGCGGATCCTGCCATAAGCTACTGGCGCTGGTATACCAATAACCCACCTTCGGGTGCGAACCCTTACACCGATTGGTGGCAGGTGTACGCGAGTCCAGATAATGGGGATACCTGGTTCTCCGTGGAGGACACCAAAAGTGGTGAGCGCAACTGGCGCCGCAAGGTCTTCCGCGTGAAGGATGTGCTGGGCGAAGACGCCACCCAGATCCGTTTGAAGTTCATCGCAAGCGACAGCGTGCGGTTGGATCAAGACCTGGAAGGTGGCAGCTTGGTCGAGGCCGCCATCGACGACATCGAACTCTGGAGCGCTGCGGCCCCGGACTTCATCTCGGAACGTGATCAGGAACGGGTGCTTGGCGTATGGCCTTCACCCACATCCGGGCAGCTGAACGTGGAAGTACGGATCGCCAACGAGCCGGGTATGGCCGTGGAGATCCTCGATCTCACTGGACGTGTCGTGCTAGCGCCCCGTGCCGTGCTTCAGGATATGGTACGGGTTGATGTAACCGGGCTGGCTGATGGACAATATGTGGTGCGTCTGCGTTGGAGCGATGGCTCGGCCGAGCGGCGTTTTTCCGTGTTGCATTGATCGACGATCTTTCGCGGAAGGCCCCGGAGAACTTGCTTCTCCGGGGCTTTTCGCTACTGGACCATGATGGGCCAGGTCGCGCGGCGGTCTTGCTCCTGGAGGCAGACCAAGTACAAGCCCGGCGCTAATCCGGAGAGATCCACACCACTGACCGGATCGAACGAGGGGCGTTCAACGGGCCGGCCCAACGCATCGATCAGGGTCGACCGCGCCCAGTTGGCCTGCAGTGCTTCCCAGCGGTCATTGCCGATGGGTTCCGAAAAAGTCGATGGCAGAGCCGTGGTGAGTTCTTCCTCCAGCAGGATATCGATGACATCCGGTTGGGTAAGGCCCACGTCGTACAACCGGATGTCGTCCACCCAACCGCTGAAGGGGGCCGCGCCGGTGCTCAACGCTGCCACGGAAGCAGGCGCCTGGGGGTGGAAACCCATGCTGCCAGTCGCAGGGGTTTCGGCCATGAGCGCGCCGTTCAAGTAGATCCGCATGGCACTCCCATCATACGCACCCACCACATGGTACCAGATGCCACTGAAAATGGATGATGGAGGCGTGGCTAGCTGCGTGGTCTGCGCTCCGGTCCGCAGGCGGAATCGCAGCGCGCTCGCGCTCACGAAAGTCATGGACCAGATGTGGTCTTGAGCACCTGGACCGATCGTCTTGGCGATGATCGTGCGATCCATCGCTGTCACGAAGTCCGGCTTCACCCAGACCGAAAAGCTGAACTCCCCTGTGCCGGTGGTCATATCGCATGGACCAAGAATGATGCGATCATCAACTCCGTCGAACCGGCAGGCTCCTCCATGGTGTCCGGCGCCAGGGGCCCAGGTCGGTCCTCCTTGTAGCAGACCAGGTGTGCCCCCGTACACTTCAGTGGCCGCTGTGCCGCTCGTTTCGTTCAACAGCCAGTGGAACTGCGGTGTGGGTTGTGCTGTTGCAACGGCGAACGGTACGATCCCAATGACGACGGTGTAGCGTAGGTCCATGGCGAGCGGGGTTGTTCCGTTCGCGTTACGACAGCCCTCATCCGAAGTTCAATGCGTTCGACGACCGAAGAGCACGGCCCGTTGAACAGGGGAAAGGCTCATACGAATGCGCGGTCTTCCGCCAGGCAGTTCGCCAGTTCACAATACACGCGCTTGAGCGTAGCGTGATCCGGTGTCTTTCCAGTGTGCTTCAAGATGCGCGAGGCCAGACAGCCATGTTCCAGGATATGCGCGATGTGCTGCCGGCAGCCTTCGCTGAGGTCACCGTACAGTTCCACGAAGAGATGCTGCCACAGCTTGTGCGCGCTCATCTGCTCCTGCTTCATCAAGCCGAACATGAGGAGGTAGTCCCGGTTGGCGATGCGCGCGTTACCAGCATCCTTGATCACTTGCAGGAAGAGCGGCAGCAGGTCGTGTTCGCTCCAGGCACGCTGCAGGTAGCTGCTCACCCAGCGACCGCTCGTCAGCGCTTTCAGCACCACCACGATCAGTTCCGCGATGGCGAGGTCGGCGCTGGGGCATTCCTGAATGTCGATGACGCGGATCTCGATGGCACCACGGTCGAAACGGGCGATGGCCCCGCGCGAGTTGGCGAAGTGGTGGTCCATGACATGCTCGGTGTCGAACGGCGCCATGGCCTTCGCGATCGGGCTGAAGATCTCGCGGTAGTAGTCCTCTTGCGAGAACACGGCTTCGGGGATCAATGAACCCATCAGCTCCGGCAGCTTGTCCTGGTGGTGCAAGTAGGCTTCCATGCGCGAGTCCAAGAAGCCTGTGGCCTTGCCATCGAGGATCGGTGAGCTGGCGCTCAGGGCTGGAATGATCGGTAAGAGGAGGCGGATCGCGGCGTGCAGCTTGCTGAATTCTTCATCGTTGGCGAAGGGCAGGTTGAGGTGGGTGCTTTGCAAGTTGCTCCAGCCATGACCACGGCAGTCGAAGATGCGGTTGTACAGCGCGTACACCTCGTTGTACTCATGCGGCCAGATCTGCGTTTCCGTGAACGGGTCCATGAACGGGTGCGCCGCCGTGGGCAACAGCATCGCGTTACGCTTCGCGAGCACGGCGTTGATCGCCTTCACATCGCCGCTGAACTTCTTGCGGAAGGAGGGGATCTTCTTCGTGGGCTTAGCGGTTTTCAGTTCCACCACGTGGCTCACGAGCTCGTTGCTCCACTCGACATCACCGCGCTCCACGTCGCTGGTGATCTTGCCGGTCACATCCTCGAAGAGCTTGTCCACGATGGGCAGCACCTTCAACGTGTCGCGGTCCACGACCATGTATTCCAGTTCTATGCCGGTGACCTCGAACAGCTTGTATTTCTTGGGTTGCGTTGTCATAGCGTGAACGGTCAGCGCGCGGCTTCCGTTGATGATTGAGGTATTCCGATCTTCTCTTCGATGCAGGCCTTCAGCGAACCGATGATGGCGCGGTAAAGATCATCACCCAGCACCACGTCCTCCACACCGTGGTCGATGTTGGGGCATTCGTTCACTTCGATCACATAGGGCTTGCCTTCGAATTCCTTCACGTCCACACCGAACAGACCCTTGTCGCCCACGATGGCGAGCACGGCTTTCACCGCAGCATCCACGATGAATTTCGGGGCATCAGCAACAGCCATGGTCGCGAAGTCGCCTTCCTGGCCCTTCTTGGTATCGCTGCCCCAATTGTAGATCTGCCAGTGGCCGCGCGCCATGAAGTATTTGCAGGCGTAGAGCGGCTTTCCATCCAGCACACCGATGCGCCAATCGAAGTCGCTGGGCATGTATTCCTGCGCGATGGCGAGGTCGCTTTCCTTCAGGATCTCATCGAGGTGCTGTTCCAGTTCTTCTGGTGTCTTCGCTTTCACCACACCACGGCTGAAGGTGCTGTCGGGTAACTTCAACACCACGGGTAGGCCGAAGAGTTTACCCACCTGATCGCGGTTCTCGCTGTGGACGATCAAGGTGCGCGGGCCGGGCACTTCGGCCGCTTCCATGCGCTCGGCGAGGAATACCTTGTTGTTGCACTTCAGGATCGCATCCGGCGCGTCGATCACGGCCAAGCCTTCGCTCTGCGCCTTGCGCGCGAACCGGTAGGTGTGGTCGTTCACGTGCGTGTTCTCGCGGATCAGCAACGCGTCATATTCAGCCACACGATCGATATCATCCGGGCCAAGGATATCCACATCGAAGCCCATCTGCTCAGCGATCTGGCGGAATTTCACCGTGGCGCGTTTGTTCGAGGGCGATGCCTTGTCCTCCGGATTGATCAGGATCGCGAGATCGTAAGCATGATGGTCTTCACGAGCCCCATCGTAACGCTTCTTGGCGAAGTAGTCCGCGGCGTAGCGTTTCACATAGGACAGGTGCTCCTCTGGAATGTCGTTGTAGGGGATGGGTTTCACGGAACGCAATTCCCACTTGCCGCTTTCCAACTTCACGAAACGGGCGCGCAATAAAGGCGATTGGAACACTTTGTACAGTTCGTGCGCCAGCTTGTCGTACTTGCGGTTCACATTGCGCCCGAAGTAGATGCTGAAGATGAACTCGTGCTTGTTCTTGTCCGCGAGGCTGCTTTGGATCACGTCTTCCAGATCTCGCGAAAGCACCTTCACGATGCTCGGCGACTTCAGGTCGAGGATCGTCTTCGCACTCGGGATCACCTTTTGACCGCGGGCTTCAGCGAGCAAGCTCACGTAGTAGCCGCGGCTCTGGTAGGCGTAACTCCGCGCCAGATTGAAAACGCGAACATTGCGCAATGCAGCGAACCGTGGGTTGGTGAGGTAATCCTTCGAACTGACGACCTCGAAGCCCTTCACGCCCAAGTTCCATTCCTTCGGTTCACGTACGACGATGATCTTCTTCATAGCGGGTCTTTCGAGATGATCAAGAGGTTGGCATCGTAGGTGACGATCCCTAGCATGATCGCGTTGATGAGCCGACCGACCGGCACGTGGTAATACAGGTCCTTGCTGTACGGGTTGTCCTGGTAAGGGTCCGCCACCAGCACGTTCTTCTTCTCCATGCCGCAGAGCACCACGAAATGGCCCATCGGCTTCCCGCGCAGGTCGTCGTAGATGCTTTCACCCATACTGCCGCTGTACTCGCGTTTGCTCTTGTAGAGGTAGGTGGCACTGAGACCGGTCAACACCGGCAGGTCGCGGTCGAAGTAGCTCTGGAGCAGGGCAGGTGAGGGATCATCGAAGCGCACCTCGCCGCCTTCCTTGATGAACTTGGAATAGGCGAGACAGGTGGAATGCAGCTTCTTGCTGTCCTTGTACTTCGTTTGTGCGAGCAGCTTCTTCCTCAATTGCTCCGGCGGTAGGCCATCCCACGAGGGGTCGAAGACGCGCAGGTTGTAGGTATGGATCCGTGCGTTGAAGCCGTTCTTCAGCGCATGGATCCCCAGGAATACCGCGAGGGTGCCGCCATCCTCCAGGAAGTGCACCTCTTCGATCACCTGCTCCAACGGCAGCTTCAGGCCCAACGAGGCGTACACCGCATGCAAGGCCGTGGGGCCGCACGTGCTGTCGTCTGGTTGGGCAAGGATGCGGATGAGGCGCATGACAGAGTCCGAAGCACAGGGCTCCGGAACATGACACAAAGGTGAGAGCGTAGTTTCCGAGGATCAAGCGAACGACGCCCTGGCCCTGCACGATCGGGTGTTGAAAGCGGGGTGCGATCAGCTGATGGGAAGGTCGTCCGCCTACCGATATCGCCTTACGTAATCAGCATAGTGCCGGCACTCGATGATGTCGCGGTACGCTTCCTGGCTTTTCACATCGGTCAACTGGTCCAAGTACGGCGGCTCAGGACCGATGGGGTCATCATACCGTTGGTATTCGCCCCAGTTGTATTCGCATTGTTCGGCCATCATGCAGGCCATGGCTTTCAGCACCGGGTCCTTGGCTGCTTTCATGGCGATGAGGTAGTGCTTCTTCGCACGGGCGCAGCCGTAATAGTCGTCGTCTCCTGGAGTGTCGTATGCCGGTTCGTACCAGCCCCCCATGTCATGGATGCTCCAAGCGATGCGCGAGAGCCCCCAATACTTGCCGTGCCAGGTCATGCTGAAGTAGGCGTTCCCGAGCAGGTAGTGGTTCAGTGCACGTTTCGTCGGATCGCGGTTGGCTTCCTTCTTCAAGGCTACCATGCGCTCCACGATGCTCAGGCGCGTGTATCGCGCACTATCGGTCTTGTGGTAGTTGTGGGGGTCTTCGATATTCACGACGAAGGGGTCGTCAGCCCTGAAAAGGTCGTGCTCGTTACTGTTCCAGTACGTGGCATCCATTTGGCGATAGGTGGCAGCGGCTTCCTCTAAGCGATCCTCCCGCAAGTACCACATGGCTTTGTAGTCCAGCAACTGTTCCCGGGTAAGCAGGTTGTCGTGGAAGTTCTCCTCGGTGTTCACCCATCCTTCAGGCCGCTCGTCGGTGGCGGTGAGGTAGCGCTCGAACGGTGTCTTGTCCGGCTTCTCCAACAAGGCGATCATGCGGTCGAAGTCGCTCGGCTGGGCCTGTTGGAAAGCGAGGTGCCGCGCGTTCTTGCTCCAATACACGGGAAGCAGGTCGCCGAATTCGCGGTTCGTTCGTGCCAGGAGGAGCAGACCTTCCACAAGCTGCCCTCGCGCCATCAGTTTCTTGCCCAAGTACAGGTGCAGTTGCCCTAGGATGGTCGCACGGGCCTGAGCCAGTTCGGGTGACTCATTCACCAACTTCACCAAAGCGAGCACATCGGCGCGCGTAGCATCAGTGAGTTGTTCCATGGCCATGATGCCGCAGAGGACACGGTCCATCCGGGCCTGGGCGCGCATCAGCGGTGTGGCGTTCGGGTCCGTTCCCAAAGCGGCCAAGGTGGCGCGGCATTCGTTGTGCGCACCGGCCACATAGCTCAGGTGTCCATCCAATAAGGTCAACAGCGGCCGCTGTTTTTCCTTCGTCTGTGGCGCGATCCGCCGGATGAATCGCTGCACCTCACGCAGGTACGCTAGGTCGGCCTTGAGCACATCTTCGGGCGCCACCCCTTCCTCCGGCTCTTTCCATTGGTCGATCGCAGCACCATAGTCCGTCAGATCACGGGTCAGCAACCAATCCTCCAGTTTGTTCACTTCGCGCGTGAGCAGCAACGGGAGGTGCTCGTTCCCCGGATCGAAGCCCGCGATCCGCTCCAGATCTTCCAACGCTCGGCCGGGGTGTTGCAGGTCGCGCATCACCAGTAGCGTGGCGCGTTGCTTGTCGCTAGTGGCCTCAAGACGATAGCTCTCCATGCCTTGGTTG
>DAOORM010000009.1:0-14957 GCA_035389265.1 Flavobacteriales bacterium
CTACCACCTTGCCGTGCAGGCGGAGGAGGTAGCTGCGCTCGAGGGTCTTGAAGCCGAAATAGTCGTAGTTGAAGTCGCGATCGTAGATGATGGCGCTGTCCAGCACGTCGGCGTTCTTCTGGATGATCTCGTGTACATCATCGGCGAGCAGCGCGGCCGGTGCGCTGGTCTTCGGGTCGATGTAGGTGTAGAGGTCCTTCATGGTCTCGCTGAAGGACTTCTTGGTGTTCTTATGCAGGTTGCTCACGGCGATGCGGCTCGCGAGCTGCGCGTAATCCGGGTGTTTCACCGTCATGGTGGCGGCCACCTCGGCGGTGAGGTTGTCGAGCTCGGTGGTGGTGACACCGTCGAAGATGCCGTCGATCACCTTGAGGGTGACCTGGGTGGCATCCACGATGGGATCCAGCTCGTAGCACAGTTTCTTCACCCGGGCGGTGATCTTGTCGAACTTCACTGCCTCCCGGCGTCCGTCGCGCTTGATAACGTACATGTTCCTGGTTCCTTGTTTTTGTGGAAGCGCAGCTCCCGCCTGCTTCCCTTGATGGTTATTCCGTCCCTTTTCTCGACCGTAAGATGGCCCCCTCCTTCACCCTTTCCGGAACGCCGCCGCCGCTCTTCTTCAACCGTTGAATGTGAGTTGCGGATGAGTCGATCGGCAGTTCACAGTCGGCAGTTGGCAGTTGGCAGTCGATGGCCTGACGGGCATTCGACTGCCAACTGCTGACTGCCGACTCTTCCTCAGAAATCAGCGTCCAACGTGAACTTGGCCTGGTCTTTATCCTTGTTCAACACACCGGCCTTCTGGTACTCGCCCACCCGCTTCTCGAAGAAGTTGGTCTTGCCTTGCAGCGAGATCATCTCCATGAAGTCGAAGGGGTTGGTGGCGTTGTAGATCTTCTCGTTGCCCAGCTCCACCAAGAGGCGGTCGGCCACGAACTCGATGTACTGCTGCATCAACTTGGCGTTCATGCCGATCAGGTTCACGGGCAACGCGTCGGTCACGAATTCCTTCTCGATCTCCACCGCATCGCGGATGATGGTCTCCACCGTCTTCTTGCTCAGCCTGTGGAGCAGGTGCTTGGTGTAGAGCAGGCAGGCGAAATCGCAGTGCAGCCCTTCGTCGCGGCTGATGAGCTCGTTGCTGAAGGTGAGGCCCGGCATGAGGCCGCGCTTCTTCAACCAGAAGATGCTGCAGAAGCTGCCGCTGAAGAAGATGCCTTCCACGGCGGCGAAGGCGATGAGGCGCTCGGCGAAGCTGCCCTTGCTGATCCAACGCAGCGCCCAATCGGCTTTGCGCTTCACGCAGGGCACGGTGTCGATGGCGTGCAGCAATTTGTCCTTCTCCAGGGGATCCTTGATCAGGGTGTCGATCAACAACGAGTAGGTCTCGCTGTGGATGTTCTCCATCATGATCTGGAAGCCGTAGAAGAAGCGCGCCTCGGGGTATTGCACCTCGTGGAGGAAGTTCTCGGCGAGGTTCTCGTTCACGATGCCGTCGCTGGCGGCGAAGAAGGCGAGCACGTGCTTGATGAAGTAGCGCTCGTCGTCGTTGAGCTTGTCGGCCCAGTCGGTGAGGTCGGCGTGCAGGTCGATCTCCTCGGCGGTCCAGAAGCTCGCCTCGTGCTTCTTATAGAAGCTCCAGATGTCGTGGTGCTGGATGGGGAAGATGACGAAGCGGTCCTTGTTGTCCTTGAGCAGGGGCTCGTTGGCATCCACGTTGGTGGCGAGCGCGGCGTCCATGCTCATCTGGGCTTCGCCCGCCGAGGCGGTGGTGCGGGGATCGTTGTTGGTGCTCATGGCAGGTTCAGCTAGGAGAGTCGATGTTCCTGAAGGAGGTCGGCCTCCTTCCGCGTGCGTTCAGTACTTCTTGGGTTCCGCCGGCTTCGTGGTCTCCCTGGAGGCTTCGGCATGGTGGCCGGAGGCAGGGGTTACAGCGTCGTCGTCGGGTTACAAAAGTGGCCCCGAACGGAAGCTGGAGCGGGATCGAATTCTCATACTTTTCAACATCGGCAGGATACCCGCTACGGACGCGGGAGGGATCGAAATGGATACCCTCCAAGCCTTTTCTTTTCACGATCGGTTAACAACGGCTGTACCGCGCGGCCGTAGGGCGATAACGCGATGGCACCACGCCCAACAGCCCGCTGTGCAAGGCGAAACGAACACCCCGCGCACCCGATGCCGCGCACACCGCGACGATGCGCCCTGCACCCGGTGAAGAAGTGGCTTGAACAGGGGGCCTTGGGGACCACCACCGACGGAAGTGCCCGCGACCGTTCGCGATCCCGGCATCGATGCCTCCGGCGTGCGATGAAAGGCCACCGCAGGGCCAGGAGGAAGACCCGGGATGGTCTCCGCGCCCCCCTCGAACAGACCACTTTGGCCACCCGAACCGCCGTTGACCTGTACACGATCGTTGAAAACCTGCGGGCTCCCCGTAGCGGAGAACGGCCCGGCCGCGGCCTACCTTGTTCGCTCGTTCAACCCAAATACCCCGGAAACATGGCAGCAGCCGTTGAAGCGTATTGCGTGAAGTGCAAAGCGAAGCGCAACATGAAGGACCCCAAGGAGAACATCATGGCCAACGGCCGCAAAGCGATGAAGGGCACTTGCCCCACGTGCGGCACCGGCATGTTCAAGATCATGGGTAAAGCCTGAACCGACCGTCTTGAGAAGCCCTGTCCGCAGCCTGCGGGCAGGGCTTTTTCGTGCGTTACAGGATCGTACACGTACCGCCGTTCATAGCTCGGCGCACCCGGCCCACCAGCGCCCATGGCCGCGGTTACCTTTACCGGCGCCGATGACGGGACCCCACCCACCACCGCTGCTCGAAGCTGCGATCCGCGCAGCCCTCGCCGGCGGCCGGGCGATCCTGGAGGTCTACGCCAACGACTTCGACGTGTACCTGAAAGCCGACCGTTCGCCCCTGACCCAAGCCGACCGCAACGCCCATACGGCGATCGAGGTGGCGCTGGCCAGCACGGGGCTGCCCGTACACAGCGAAGAGGGACGCACCATCGCGGCGGCGGAACGACAGGCCTGGCCACACTACTGGCTGGTGGACCCCCTCGATGGCACCAAGGAGTTCGTGGCCCGCAACGACGAGTTCGCCGTGTGCATCGCCTTGATGCGGTCCGATACCGATACACGCTCGCCCTTGGGCAATGCCGAACCGCTCGCCGGTGTGGTGTACGCGCCGGTCACCGACGTGCTCTACTTCGCGTGGCAGGGCGGTGGCGCCTACCGCCAGGCCGGGGCGGCAACCCACCAGGCGCTTCCCGCGTATGAACGCGTCGCCATGAGCACCCGTTTGCCGCTCGCGCAGCCTGCGCGCCCCTTCACCATCCTGGCCAGCCGGTCGCACCGCAGCCCGGAAACGGAGGCGTACATCCGCCAGCGCGAACACGAGCACGGACACGTGGCCTTCTCCTTCACCGGTAGTGCCATCAAGTTCGGGCTCATGGCCGAAGGCGCCGCCGATGCCTACCCCCGCTATGCCCCCACCATGGAGTGGGACACCGCCGCCGGACAGATCATCTGCTCCGAAGCCGGCAAACAGCTGATCGATGTGACCACCGACGCTCCCATGCGTTACAACAAGAACGAACCGGTCAACAACTGGTTCATCGTACAATGACCAAGATGAGCAAGAAGAACACGCGTTCCACCAGCACCAAGGCCGCACCCGCCAAGAGCAAGGTGGCCGCCGCCAAGAAACCCAAGGCAAGCCCCGCTAAACGTAAGGTGGCCCTGATCACCGGTGTCACCGGTCAGGACGGCGCCTACCTGAGCGAACTGCTGCTGAACAAAGGCTACGAGGTACACGGTGTGAAGCGCCGCAGCTCGTTGTTCAACACCGACCGCATCGACCACCTCTACCACGACATGCACGAGAAGGGCCGCCCCTTCCACCTGCACTACGGCGACCTCACCGACAGTGTCAACTGCCTGCGCCTGGTGAAAGAGATCCAGCCGGACGAGATCTACAACTTGGCGGCGATGAGCCACGTGGCGGTGAGCTTCGAGATGCCCGAGTACACGGCCAACGCCGACGGCATCGGTACGCTCCGCTTCCTGGAGGCCATCCGCATCCTGGGCATGGAGAAGAAGACCAAGTTCTACCAGGCCTCCACCTCCGAACTCTACGGCGGTGTGCTGCCCCGCGCGCAGAACGAGGAAACGCCCTTCTACCCGAAGAGCCCTTATGGCGTGGCCAAGCTCTACGGATTCTGGATCACCAAGAACTACCGCGAGAGCTACGGCATCTTCGCCTGCAACGGCATCCTCTTCAACCACGAGAGCCCGCTGCGTGGCGAGACCTTCGTGACGCGCAAGATCACGCGCGCCGTGGCCAAGATCAAGTTGGGTCTGCAAAGCACCCTCTACCTGGGCAACCTCGACGCGAAGCGCGACTGGGGCCATGCCAAGGATTACGTGGAAGGCATGTGGCTGATGCTGCAGGCCAAGAAAGCCGACGACTTCGTACTGGCCACCGGCAAGACCTACACGGTGCGTCACTTCATCGACCTGGCCTTCGCCGAAGTGGGCATCAAGCTCGAGTGGAAAGGCAAGGGCGAGAAGGAGAAGGGCATCGACAAGAAGACCGGCAAGACCCTGGTGGCCATCGACAAGCGCTACTACCGCCCTGCGGAAGTGGACCACTTGGAAGGCGACCCCAGCAAGGCCAAGCGCGTGCTCGGCTGGAAACACAAGTACGACCTGAAGGCCCTGGTGAACGAGATGGTGCAGAGCGACCTGGAGCTCTTCAAACGCGATGTATATCTGAAGAAGGGTGGCCACAAGATCCTCCACGAGCAAGAGTGATCTTTTGTAGGGGCGCAAGATCTTGCGCCCCTACAAAAGATCATCTTGCTCTGCAAGGGCGATGCATGCATCGCCCCAACGCTACAGACAGATGAACAAGCAAGACAAGATCTACATCGCTGGCCACCGGGGCATGGTGGGCAGTGCCATCGTGCGCCGCCTGCAGAAGGACGGCTACACCAACATCGTGACCCGCACCAGCAAGGAGCTCGACCTGAAGGAGCAGGGCGCCGTACGCGACTTCTTCGCCCAGGAGAAGCCCGACCACGTGGTGCTGGCGGCGGCCAAGGTGGGCGGTATCCACGCCAACAACGTGTACCGCGCTCAGTTCCTGTACGAGAACCTGATGATCGAGAGCAACGTGATCCACTCCGCCCATGAGAACGGGGTGAAGAAATTGCTCTTCCTCGGCTCCTCGTGCATCTACCCGAAGATGGCCCCGCAGCCGCTGAAGGAAGAGAGCTTGTTGAGCGGCTTCCTGGAGCAGACCAACGAGCCGTACGCCATCGCCAAGATCGCGGGCATCAAGTTGGCCGAGAGCTACCGTCGCCAGTACGGCAGCAACTTCATCAGCGCCATGCCCACGAACCTGTACGGGCCCAACGACAACTACGACCTCAACAACAGCCACGTGCTGCCTGCGCTCATCCGCAAATTCCACACCGCCAAGGTGACCAACGCGCCGAACGTGGAGGTGTGGGGCAGCGGCAGCCCGCGCCGCGAGTTCCTGCACGTGGACGACCTCGCCGATGCCTGCTTCCACCTGCTGCAGCACTACGACGAGGAGATGTTCGTGAACATCGGCACCGGCGAGGACCTCACCATCAAGGAGCTCGCCGAGCTGATCCAGGAGGTGGTGGGCTACACCGGTGTGATCAAGTGGAACACTGAGAAGCCCGACGGCACACCGCGTAAGTTGATGGACGTATCGCGCCTGCACAACATGGGCTGGAAACACCGCATCGGCCTGCGCGAAGGCATCACTAGCGTGTACGCCGAGTTCGCGAAGAGCGAGCTAGCGAAGGTGTGAGCGCGGCTGAACGGATCTACGAACGCCCGGTCCATGCCGGGCGTTCGCGTTGAATACCACCCTTCCGCCTACCTTCGGCGGGTGATGCGAAAGGTCTTGGGCAAGGTGATGGCGATGGCCGCCTTGGTGTACACCACCGGCATGGCCAGCGCCCAGCAGAACGACATCCCGCTGCAGCGCGACTTCTACATCGATGTGGAACGGAACGCCGCTGCCCTGGACGCGCGCATCCACACCGGCCTGAAACCGGTGATCCAGAGCCGCGCCGACCTCACCAACGTGCTGGGCCACCGCGTGGACAGCGCCAAGTACTACTACTGGATCACCGAGCGCCTCTACAAAGACCATTTCCTGGAGATCAAGGGCGAGGACTTCCGCCTGACAGCCGACCTGCTCTTCCAGTTCGAGTACGGCTTCGAGCAGACCAACCGGACACTATACGTCGATACCAACCAATTCTACAGCAACGTGCGGGGGGCCTGGTTCACCGGCGACCTCGGCAAGAAGATCTCCTTCCAGACCTTCGTACTTGAACACCAGACCGTCGCTCCCGAGTACCTCTTCGTGGACGTGAGCGACAAGGGCACCATCTCCGGTCAAGGGCGGGTGAAGATCAGTCGGAGGAGGGTGTTGGATTATGGCTGGTCGCAGGGCAACGTATCCTATAGTCCGGCGGCGTGGCTGAACGTCCAGTTCGGGCATGGCAAACATTTCGTTGGGCACGGCTACCGGTCGGTGCTCTTGAGCGACCACGCCGTGAACGCCCCCTACCTGAAGTTCAGTGCGCTCACCACCAACAAGCGGGTGCAATACAGCACCTGGCTCAGCAAGATGGAAAGCGGGGTGAACGGACCCGACCGCCTGCCCACGGGCCGCTCCGCCGAATCGCTCTTCTACTGGCGCCGTGCCCGCTTCAACCACTTGAGCGTGGACCTCGGTCGGGTGCAGCTGGGCCTGTTCGAGAGCACCTTGTTCGAGAACATCGACAGCACGGGTGTGAAACCCTTCGATCCCTTGGAACTGAACCCGGTGTTGGGCGTGAACACCTTGGTACGCGGGTTCGACGGTCGGGAAAAGACCGTGATCGGTGGCGATCTGCGCATCAAGTTGACCGACAAGGCCTATGCCTATGGCCAGTTCGCCGTGGATGACGGCGGCGGTGAGCGCTACGCCTACCAAGCCGGCGTGCGCTGGTTCGATGTGGTGCGCAAGGACCTGAACCTGCAGGTGGAGTACAACAGCGCCACTCCGTTCATGTACTTGCACGACCCCACAGCACTCGCCTACGAGCACGCGGGCCTTCCCCTCGCCCACCCGCTGGGATCCTACTTCACCGAGCTGGTGGCCATCGCCGATGCGGCCTTCGGGCGAGTGCACGGGCAAGTGAAAGTGGTGGCGGCCACCTACCACCGCAACCCGGCCGACAGCCTGAACTACGGCAGCGACCTGCGCCTACCCGATGTGCCGGTGACCCTTCCGGAGGGGCCACGGGTGCAGGAGTTGATCCACCTGGATGCCATGGCCAGCTACCTCTTCAATCCGAAGACCAACTTGCGGGCGTACATCGGTTTCCAGCGGCGGGGACTCACCAATGCCGCCGACACCCAGCAGAGCTCCTTCATCTACATCGGCTTCCGCACCGCCATCTTCAACCGGTATTACGACATTTGACCGGCCCAGCCCGCGTGAAAGAACACGGCTACATACTCCTGCTCGGTGGCATCACGGCCTTCTTCGTGGTGCTCTTCACCATGCCGTCCTTGATCAAGGTGGCGCGGATGAAGCACTTGGTGGACGAACCTTCCGAGGAGCGTAAGGTGCATCACCGCAGTGTTCCCACCATCGGGGGCATCATCATCTTCGCCGCCATCATCTTCAGCTACGCCTTATGGTTCCCCAAAGCCGCGGCCTTGGGCGATGATGCACGTGATCACGTGATCATGTACTACGCCATGGGCGATGCCTACAAGGACTTCAAGTTCGTGATCGCCGCCATGGTGCTCCTGTTCTTCATCGGCGTGAAGGACGACATCATCGGTTTCTCCCCGGTGAAGAAGCTCGTGGGCCACATGGTGGTGGGCTACATCCTGGTGATGATGGCCGACATCCGCATTCGCGACATGCACGGGCTCTTCGGGATCTACGAGATGCCCGAGTACATCAGCATCGCCCTCTCCTTCTTCGTGTACGTGGTGCTGGTGAACGCCTTCAACCTCATCGACGGTGTGGATGGCCTCGCGGGTGGCATCGGCCTGATCGCCGCAGTGACGTACGGCATGTGGCTTTACCTGGCCGGTGACGTAGCGCTCTCACTGCTGGCCTTCGTGCTCGCTGGCTCCCTGGTGGGCTTCCTCGTCTTCAACTGGCATCCGGCGCGCATCTTCATGGGCGATAGCGGCTCGCTCATCATCGGCGCCATCCTGGCCGTGCTGGCCATGAAGGTGGTTGACCACGACACCTCGCGCCTCCCCTCGTACCTGAAACAGATCCCGACGCCCATCTTCGCCATGGCCGTGATCGCCTACCCCTTGGTGGACACGCTGCGCATCTTCATCTACCGCATGTCGCGGGGGGTATCGCCCTTCTCCGCCGACCGCAACCACATCCACCACCGGCTGATGGACCTGAAGCTGGGCCACCGCAAAGTGACAGGGTTGCTCTACCTCTATGCCATCGCGGTGATCGCCCTCAGTCTGGTGACCCGAGCCTGGCACCCGAACATCGGCCTGATGGTGCTGGGCACCTCGGCCTTCGTGATGGCGATGCTGCCCTTCGTGTGGCCCAAGCGCAACGGTGCATGACCCGCGGACCATCGCTCCTGCTCGCGCTCGCCCTCACCACCGGGATCCACGCACAGACCGGCTGGTCGCCCTTGAGCCGTGAGGTGGAACGCCCTTATGCACAGGCACTGCAACGTTTCGGCTCCGACGCCCATACCGCTGTGCGCCCGTACGCCACCACCACCTTACGCGCAGCCCTGAAGGCCGATAGCCTCGCACCACGTGCCGCATGGAGCGTTCTGGACAAGTGGGCGGGCCGCCAGAATGGACGGCGTTTCCGCTGGGGGCCGCTGCTCGATGCCACCGGAGGCTACGAGATGGGCTCCCACACGGGCGCTCGCTTCCGCGGAGGGGCGGGCTTCTGGAGCGATGTTGACCTCGGCAGTAAATTGAACCTGCACGTGGACGTACAGGCCTGGGGCGACCGGCTCCCCACCTACCTCGACTCCTTGGCCCAAGCCACGCAGGTGACCGCCGGTGAGGGCTATGCACAAGGTGATGCCACGCTGTACACCCACCATGATTGGAACGCGCACCTGAGCTGGGATGCGCATAAATACATCAACATCACCGCGGGGCGGGGCAAACACTTCATCGGGGAAGGCCACCGCTCGCTCTTCCTGTCGGATGAGGCCTACAGTTATCCGTACCTCAAGCTCAGCACCACGGTGTGGCGCATAAAGTACGTGAACCTCTTCGCCATGATGAGCGATATCCGCGGCGGGTACGGCGACTGGCGCAACTTCCACAAGAAGTTCGCCAGCATGCACTACCTCTCGTGGAACGCCACCGACCGCATCAATGTGGCGCTTTTTGAGGCCATCATGTGGTCGTCCGGCGATGACCAGTACCCGCGTGGCTTCGATGTGAACTACCTGAACCCGGTGCTCTTCTACCGCCCCACGGAATTCCGGATCGGCTCACCGGACAATGCCCTGTTGGGCTTCGCGGCGAACATCAAGGCCGGTAAACACGTGCTCTTCTACACCCAGGTGATGCTGGATGAATTCCTCCTGGACCAGGTACGCAACGGCTACGGCTGGTACGCCAATAAACAAGCCCTCCAGGTCGGTGTGAACGCCCACCGCGCGTTCGGTGTGGAGGGCCTGCACCTGCGTGGGGAGTTCAACTACATCCGGCCGTTCATGTACACCCACAGCGACACCCGCCAGAACTACGCGCACTTGGGTCAGCCGCTGGCGCACCCCTATGGCTCGAACGTGCAGGAAGCCCTCGCGCATGGCGACTATGAGCAAGGCCGCTGGATCTTCACCCTGCGCGCGAGCATGGCGTGGATGGGCAACGATAGCCTTACAAGTTTCGGGAACAACATCTTCAGACCAGAGAGCGACCGACCGGATAACCCCGTAGGTGGCAAGCAGGACTTCGGTTTCGAAATGGGCCGATACAAGGAAAGCACCTTGATCCATGCCGAGGCTCGCGCGGGCTGGACCATCGACCCCCGCTCGGCCCTGCGGGTGGAGGCGGCCTACACCTTCCGACACCTGACCCCCGCATGGGGCACCGAGGATATCACTCACTTCTTCCGCGTGGGGCTTTCCTGTCACTTCCGGGAAAGGCATCCGGAGCAGGCCGTGCGGTACGTACTTCGGTGAATCAGCTCTTGTCGGGCACGGAGTGAACCGTCCTGAGAGGTACTTTTGCCGCGCTTTCACCGGATCCGCTCCGGTCGGCAGGCAACAGGATCGTGCAACCCACCGGCACTCTCACCGCCACCACCTTTGGCAGCAAACTGCGCAGCGTGGCGGTGTTGTTCAAGCTCCGCCTCGCTTCCTTGGTGGTGTTCAGCGCGGCCTTGGGCTACCTCTTCGCCATTCCCGCTGGCACCTTCTCGTGGCTCGGATTGCTCGGCCTCTGCACGGCGGGCACCTTGCTCACGGGTGCTTCCAATGCGTTCAACCAAGTGCTGGAGGTGCGCGAGGATGCGCTGATGGACCGCACCGCCGGTCGCCCCTTGGTACGTGGAACGCTCACCATCACGGAAGCCATCGTGGCCGCCTTCATCGCTGCCGGTGTGGCCACCTTGATGCTCTGGCTGCAGTTCGGAGCGCTTACCGGAACCCTTGGCTTCCTTTCGTTGTTCATGTACGTGGCCTTGTACACCCCGATGAAGAAGCTGAGCTCGTGGGCCGTGTTCGTGGGTGCCTTCCCGGGTGCCTTCCCGCCGATGTTGGGCTATGTGGCCGCCACGGGACGTTTCGACCTGGGTGCGGGCTTGCTCTTCGCCATGCAGTTCATGTGGCAGTTCCCGCATTTCTGGGCCATCGCTTGGGTGCTCGACCGCGATTACGCCAAGGCCGGTTTCCGCCTACTTCCGGGTGGTCGCCTCCCCGACAGGGCCGCAGCCGCCACCATCCTCCTATACACCCTCTTCCTGATCCCCGTGGGCATGCTCCCTTGGGTGTTCGGGTTCGTGGGTCCCATCGCGCTCACGGTATCCGTGGTCGGCGCGCTCGTCATGGTCCTACCCGCCGTACGGCTCTTCCTCTCCCAGGACAGCCGCGACGCGCGTAAGTTGATGTTCGCCAGCTTCATCTATCTGCCCCTGGTACAGGTGGCGTACGTGCTGGATACCCTATGATAGTGGCCCCCTTCACGCCCGAAGAACTCAAGGAACGCGCGATCCGGACGCGCAAATTCGTCACCTGGCTGATCATCCTCGCGATCGTGATGTTCTTCGCGGGGCTCACCAGTGCTTATGTGGTGAGCATGAGCGGGGGCTACTGGGTGGACATCAAGATCCCTCCGGCCTTCTTGATCAGCACCGGTGCCATCGTGGTGAGCAGCGTGTTCGCCCAGTTGGCGCTGATGGCCCCACAAAAAGGGCGTGGCGGAAGCGTAGCCCCCATGCTGGTGATCACTCTGGTGCTCGGCCTGGTCTTCACGTGGAGCCAATTCCGCGGTTGGAAGGAACTCACCGAAAAGGGTAACTTCCTGGTGAGCAAGGTCTTGGACAACAAAGGTGTCTATGGCGAGGACTATACCATCCGCTTCCAAGGGGTGCCCCTGATCAAAGCGGGGGAGAAGTACTTCCACCCCGAGGATGTGGCGCGCATCAAACCCTTGAACGCCGACCTGGACGAGCAGCGCAACACCTCGAGCTCCTTCTTCTACGCCCTTACGGCCGCCCACCTGGCTCACTTGGTCTTCGGTTTGTTGAGCCTGCTGGTAATGGTGGTGATGGCCCTGAAACAGCGTTACACCGCAGCCGATCATGCCGGCCTGTGGAGCGGAGTGATCTACTGGCACTTCCTGGGGGTGCTGTGGGTGTACCTCCTTTCGTTCTTGGTCTTTGTTCACTAACATTGCGCCCGCAATCCCAACCATGGCAGGAGACGCTAGCAAGGCACTGAGCAACGACGTCCTATGGGGCGGCGGCCGCTCCCCGTTCAGCATCAGCTACGGGAAGATGATGATGTGGTTCTTCCTGGTCTCGGACGCATTGACGTTCTCGGGCCTGTTGACCGCATACGGTTTCGTTCGCCACAGCACCACCGATGTGTGGCCCATCGGCGAAGAGGTCTTCCGGGCGCTCCCGGGCCTCACCGGTAGCTACCCCTTGATCTACGTGGCGTTGATGACAGCCATCCTGATCTTCTCCTCTGTTACGATGGTGCTTGCTGTGGAAGCAGGCCACCGGATGGACAAGAAGGGGGTGATCAAGTGGTTGTTCCTCACCGTGATCGGCGGCGCCTTCTTCGTGGGCAGCCAGGCTTGGGAGTGGAGCCACTTCATCCACGGTGGCGGTGGTTACATCACCACTAACACTGGCGTGAAGTACTGGGTGCACAACGACACCCACGACACGCACGACCCGGCCAACGCACCTGGTTTCCACCTGGTGCCGGCCGACCCGAAACACTACTTGATCCCGGCTGAAGGGGCACACCACCTTGACCATGCGGAGTCGCTGAAGCTGTGGAACGAGCGCGCCAACTACGTGAACGGTGCGAACATGACCGAGAACGAGTACGGCCCACCCCAGTACGCCAACTTCTTCTTCTTCATCACCGGCTTCCACGGTTTCCACGTGTTCAGCGGGGTGATCATCAACCTCATCGTGCTGATCATGGTGATCCAAGGGGTGTTCCACCGCCGCGGGCACTACGAGATGGTCGAAAAGGCCGGTCTCTACTGGCACTTCGTGGACCTCGTGTGGGTCTTCGTGTTCACCTTCTTCTACCTGCTCTGATCCGTCAACCAAACGCCTTCGCCGTGGATTCGGCGATCTGAAATGGAACGCGACGACATCATCGAATACAGCCTGGACGCACACCACAGCGAGGAAGCCGGACGGAAGATCCGCCGGAAGATCTGGATGGTGACCTTGTTCCTGGCCGTGGTCACCGCCGTGGAAGTGGCCTTGGGCGCCTACTGGAAGGAGTGGATGCCCGATAGCTGGAACATGGTGAAGTGGACCTTCGTGGTGCTCACCTTGGTGAAAGCCACCTACATCGTGATGACCTTCATGCACTTGGGCGATGAGCGCCGCAACATCCGCGCGATCATCCTGCTGCCCTACGCCCTGTTCATCCTGTACCTGGTCTTCATCGCCATCTTCGAGTCGAACCTCGTACACCAAGCCTGGTTGCGCTACCTGTGAGCGGCTCCGCCACGCCGAGCAGTAAACGGGCCAAGTGGTTGGTCCTGGGAGGTATCTCGGCGTTCGTCCTTTCCCTCTTCGTCTTCTTCTCGCCCTTGGTGGGTCTGGTGAAGCACCGCTTCAACTACCTGCCCTATTACGGCCCGAAGGAGCCCATTCTTGTGCAACGGGATGGCAAGAACGTGGTGGACACCATCTACGCCACCATTCCGCCGTTCAGCTTCATCGATCGCTACGGCCAACCCTTCACCGACAAGGACGTGGAGGGCAAGATCATCATCGCCGATTTCTTCTTCACGCGCTGCACCACCATCTGCCCACGCATGAGCGTGAACATGCAGCAGCTACAGCTGAAGCTCAACGACGAGGCTTTCAAGGACGTGGTGTTCCTGAGCCATACGGTGGACCCGGAGAACGACACACCCGAGGTGCTCGACGCCTATGCCAAGAAGCTCGAAGCAGACCCCGACCGTTGGAAATTCCTCACCGGTAACGCGGTGGACATCTACCGCATGGGCAACACCGGGTACCTGCTGAGCGCCTTGGAGGACAGCACCAGCGCCGAACAGTTCGTGCACGATGGACGTTTCGTTCTTGTGGACAAGGAGCGGCATATCCGCGGCTACTATGATGGCACAACGGCTACCGGCATGAACGCCTTGGCCGCCGACCTGAAGATGTTGCTAAAGGAGGAGCGCATCAAGGCGAAGGAGGCCCGCGATGCCGCCAAGAACTGAGCAGCAGTGAGCACGCGCGAAGCCTACCCCGCCAAGGCGATCGACATCGCTGAAAAACCCGCCAAACAATGGATCTGGGTCCTTTCCGGGGTGGTCTTCCTAGCGGTGGTGCTTTTGAACCGCATTCAAGTACCTACATCTGGCACCTGGGACATCCACGTGTTCGCCAAGGTGAACGCGGTGATCAATAGCTTGGTGAGCCTGTTGTTGCTCGCAGGGCTCTTCACGGCGAAGGCCGGGAAATGGGCCGCACATCGCAGCGCTATGCTCGGGGCCATGGTGCTTTCCATCCTATTCCTGGTCTCTTACATCCTGCACCACCTCTTTGCCGGTGAAACGGCCTTCGGTGGAACCGGAACGATCAAGGTGGTGTACTACATCATCCTCGCCACGCACATCATCCTGGCTGGTGGCTCACTGCCCTTCATTCTGCTTACAGCGTACCGTGCACTCTCCGCGCAATATCCCGCTCACCGCAAGCTCGCCAAGCGTCTCTGGCCCGTTTGGTTCTATGTGAGCGTGACCGGCGTGGTGGTCTACTTGCTCATCAGCCCCTACTATTGATCCCGCATCCGTCGACGCCGACTTGCCCTAGGCCGCGCCGAACAGCGGACCCGACGTAACCCAGCACCACGGATCGATCCGGCACCTACCTTCACCTCCCCGATGCGCCCTACCCTCCTCTCCGCGCTTCTCGTTCTGGTGATCATCGCCATGCCCGAGTTCGTGCACGCCCAAGGCTGCGCGATGTGCAAAGCCGTAGTAGAGAGTGGTGAAGGCTCGGGCAACATCTTCGGTGGCGAACAGGCCGTGGGCAAGGGCCTCAACATGGGCATCCTCTACCTGATGGCGGTGCCCTATGTGCTCTTGTTCCTGCTCTTCCGCAAACGCATCGTGGGCTTCGTGAAGGAGTTCGCCGGGGCGCAGGGGTAAAGACACCTTGCACTATTCATTTTTCCTGA
>DAOORM010000009.1:15057-18546 GCA_035389265.1 Flavobacteriales bacterium
TCAGCAGATAGCTGTCCGTTGAGCTTTCTGAGCTCTGGATAAGCTCGTACCCTTTGCCACGCATGGCGCCGATCATCTTCGTGAACGTGCGCTGATTCTCCTGCATCGTACTCGCCACATTGCCGACACCGCTCATCAGGCTCCAGTCGATCAGGTCGATCGTTTCATGCTCGCCGTTCTCGTAGCTGATATGGATGAAGGAGGCCCTCTTGAATTGAGACTCCATGATCCGCGCGGTGGCATACTCTTGCGCCTTTCCAGGGAGAACGATGAGTAGGCCGATAAGTAGTTGGGTGATGCGCATGCCTTTGGTTTTCCCCGAAAGTACAACGGACTGTTCTGCTAGGTGAAGTACTTTGCGGTCGATGAAAACCATGCGCAACCGCTCTTATTTCACCCTTTCCGTTCTACTCGGTGTTCTGTCGTCCGTCACCCTCGCGCAGCGCTCCCCCTTCACCTACCAGGACATGCTGATGCTCGACCGCATCAGTGGCCTGGCCGTGGATCCCGCCGGAACGAAGGCGCTCTTCAACGTGCGCGCCACCGATATGGAGAAGAACCGCGGCGTGAGCAGCCTTTGGTTGAAGGACCTCACCGCACCCGCCACATCCGAGATGAAAGTAGCCGCGAGCGAGGGCGGGGCCTTCGATGTGCAATGGGCTGCCGATGGCAGTGGCTTCTACTTCCTCAGCGGTCGCGGCGAAAGCGGCACCACGCAAGTGTGGAAGGCCGATGCACAAGGCAACGGCGCGAATCAGATCACCAACCTCGCACTGGATGTGGAGACCTACCGTGTAGCACCGAACGGCTCGGGCATCGTGGTGGCCCTGGCGGTGTTCCCCGAGTGCAAGGGCAATGAGATCACGTGCACGGTGGAGCGCAGGAAGGCGGCACAGGACGTGAAGAGCAGCGGCCAACTCCACGATAGACTCTTCCTGCGCCATTGGGATACCTGGAAGGATGGCACCCGCAACCACCTCTTCTACTTGCCGCTCGCCGATGCTTCCGCGCAACCGGTAGCCCTTACCGATGGTTTCGATGGCGACGTGCCCTCCAAGCCCTTCGGTGGCAACGAGGACTTCGTGATCAGCAACGATGGCCGCACCGTGTACTTCAGCGCGCGGGTGGCCGGAAAGACCGAGCCGTGGAGTACCAACTTCGACATCCACAGCGTGCCCGTGAGCGGTGGTGAGCTCAAGAACCATACTGCAGCGAACCCCGCGTGGGACGCATCGCCCGTGATCTCGCCCGACGGCACCAAACTCGCTTACAAAGCCATGGCTCGTCCCGGTTACGAGGCGGATCGCTTTCAACTGAAGGTGATGGACCTTGCTACTGGAACGACCGTGGATGTGGCCCGTGCTTGGGACCGCAGCGCCGCCAGCTTGGCGTGGAGCCGCGATGGCAAAAGGCTGCTGGTGACCGCGGACGACATCGGCAAGCATCGCCTCTTCCGCATCGATATCAAGACCAGCACCGTCACCGCACTCAGCAAAGACGGCCACCTCGATGCTTTCGCAGAAACGCCCAAGGGCTTCGTGTTCCAGAAGAGCGGTCTCAGCGGACCGGCGCAACTCTACATGGCTCCTCCCAAGGCCAAATCGATCGACGAAGGGGCTACGGTGCTCACACAAGTGAACGCGTCGCTGAAGGACAAGGCTTTCGGCGCCTACGAACAGTTCAGCTTTTCCGGATGGAACAACGAGACGGTATACGGCTATGTGCTGAAGCCCGCGAACTACATCGAGGGCCAGAAGTATCCTGTCGCCTTCCTCATCCACGGCGGTCCGCAAGGCAGCTTCGGCGATGGTTGGAGCTACCGCTGGAACCCGCAGAGCTATGCCGGCCAGGGCTATGCGGTGGTGATGATCGACTTCCACGGCAGCACCGGCTACGGACAGGCCTTCACCGATGCCATCAACCAGCATTGGGGTGATCGTCCGCTGGAGGATCTCCAGAAAGGCCTGGCCTTCGCACTGGGCAAGTACCCCTACCTCGATGGTGGCCGCGTGGCCGCGCTCGGCGCCAGCTATGGCGGCTACATGGTCAACTGGATCGCTGGGCGCTGGGCCGACGCCTTCCAATGCCTCGTTTCGCATTGCGGCATCTTCGATACACGCATGATGGGTTATGCCACCGAAGAGCTGTGGTTCACCAACTGGGAGAACGGCACCGACGTCTTCAACCAACCCGCAGAGTACGACATCTTCAACCCCATGCTTCACGCGAAGGACTGGCGTCTACCAATGCTGGTGGTGCACGGTGACAAGGATTTCCGGGTGCCGCTGGAGCAGGGCATCGGCACCTTCACCGCGTGCCAGGCCAAGGGCATCGAAAGCAAGTACCTGCGTTTCCCCGACGAGAACCACTGGGTGCTGAAGCCGCAGAATTCCATGCTCTGGCACAAGACCGTGTTCGATTGGTTGGAACAGCACATTGGGCGGGCGCGCTGAGCGCTTGGTGTGACGGATATGGTGCACAAGCCTATCTTCGCGCCACGTTCTTTCCATCGCTTATCCAGAAAGGCAGAGGGACTGGCCCTGTGAAGCCTTGGCAACCATCGTCGCGCCGAAGTCAGCTAACAAGCTGACGAAGGCGGACGTCCGACGATCGGTGCTAAATCCAGCTCCGGAATGATCCGGGGAAAGATGAGCCGCGATCAGGAAGCAAGTCCCCCAAGGGAGCATTGATGCCTCATCCGGACCATCGGATGGGGCTTTTTTCTTCGCCCGCCATAGTCCGAGGAACGAGGACGACGGCGGACTTTCTGGGACGCGATGGAGAACTGAAATGCCATGAAGACACTCGAACAGATCGCGCAAGAGCCCGCCTCCGCTCTGCTGGCTGCGGCGGACAAGCGCATCCTCGTCCTCGACGGAGCTATGGGCACCATGATCCAGAAGCTCGGCCTCACCGAGGAGGACTTCCATCCGAAGGGCATGGAGAACCACCCGATCCTGCTGAAGGGCAACAACGAACTGCTCTCGCTCTCGCGTCCCGATGCCATCCGAACCATCCACGAGCAATACCTCGCGGCAGGCGCCGACATCGTGGAGACGAATACCTTCAGCGCCACCAGCATCGCGCAGGCCGAGCACGAATGCAGCCACTTAGCACGTGTGATCAACCTGGAATCGGTGCGCTTGGCGAAGGAGGCGTGCGCGAAGTACACCGCGATGGATCCGAGCAAGCCGCGCTTCGTGGCCGGCGCCATCGGGCCCATGAACAAGACCGCATCGCTCAGCCCCGATGTGAACGACCCCGGTTTCCGCGCCGTCACCTTCGATCAGCTCGTCACCGCCTACAAGGAGCAAGTGGAAGCACTGCTTGACGCTGGCACCGACATCCTCCTGGTGGAGACCATTTTCGACACGCTCAACGCCAAGGCCGCCTTTTACGCCATCGATGAGGTCTTCGAAGACCGAGGAACCCGCGTGCCGCTCATGTGCAGCGTCACCATCACCGATGCCAGCGGGCGCACCCTCAGCG
>DAOORM010000010.1:0-18016 GCA_035389265.1 Flavobacteriales bacterium
CCCACAGGTATGTTGTGGCACCCGAGCTCGTATTCTCGAAAGTGAATTGGTAACCTGTGTTCGTTGTGGCGTAGCTAGCGGAAACAGAGCAGCATGGGTTGAAGGAACTCACTGCCACCGATTCGGTCCCCATGGTGTAGTTGAATACGTTGAACCCTGAGCCCGGTAGGCTTGTGAAAGGTGTAACGATGGCTTCGTCTTCGGTCCAGGGCAGGTCCAGTTCTAGGTTGTTGCACACTGCATCTAGGTTCTCATCGGTGCGGATCAAAATGCCGCTCCATTCGCTGGTGCCCAAGTTGGTGAAGCCTAGAACAGCAAGCGAGCCATCGCCCATGTCGAACAGGGCTGTGCCGTTGTCCGATCCTACACCCCCGAACAGTTTCGAATTGTTCAGCACGCCGTCGGGTCCGAACTCACCCCAAGCCATTTCATAGTCGCCCGCAGCACCTTCCACATATTGAGGATGGGCAAGGTAGGTTACACCACCATCCTGACCAGCGACCAAGGAAACGGTCTCGATTCCTTGTTCCAATACGCGCGTCCAGAGATGTGTTCCCGAACTGGATAACTTGGTGATGAAGGCCGTCACGTCACCGGGAAAGTAGCCCAGTGAACGGCCGCCGACATAGATATCCCCTGTCACACTCTCTGCTACCGTATAGGCTTCGTCCACACCACCACCACTGCTGATGCTCCGTGCCCAAAGTTCGTTGCCCAGTGCATCGGTGCGCACCAGATAGCCCGAAGGGGAAAAGCCTGTTCCCAGGCCATCGCCATATCCGACCATCGCATACCCACCATCTGCAAGGCGTTTGGCTTGGTAAGCCCAATCCCAACCTGTAGTGCCATACGAACGTTGCCATTCGATCGTTCCATCTTGATCCAACTTGGCAAGGGTCATATCGTATTGATTGCCACCGGCGTCGGATCGACCCGTTGCAATGAAACCCTCTGGAGTGGCTGTCAGGTAATGGAAGGCATTGGAACTACCGGTATCCACCCGTTTGGCGGAGATCAGGGTGCCATCCAGCGCGATGTGTAAAAGCAGCCCGTCGCGCGAATTGGTACCCAGACCCATGGTGTAGCCCGCCACAAGAATTCCTTCTGGACCCACGGCGATGCTGTTGCCGTAGAATCCTTCTTCAGTGAAGAGAGGATACTTGTTGGTCCATACGTGGTCTCCAGCTGGTGAGAGACGCGTCACTTGCACATCATCCTCGTTCACCGAAGCGATCAGGAAATGGTCCTCCGCATCCATAGCCACACCGGAGATATACAGTGCGCCGGGCATGGTCAGGATGCGTTCAAAAGGTTCTTGTGCGAGTAGAGGAAGACTCAGTGAGAGCAGGAACGAAAGCGTAATGGATCGCATCGATGGAGGTTTGTTGACAAAACTGTGGAAGTGGCGTGAGAGTCGCACCAACGCTTGTCCCAGGGTGAACGGACCACCCCGTCCGGCCTTAAGGCTCATTCGTGGTTCGGCTCAAGATCTTGGCTATGTGCTCCTTGTAACTGCGGCCGCTGAGCACGTGCTGGCCGTTGCTCATGGTGAAAAGGAACTCATTGTTCCCGCTATACCGTGAGTTTCGAACGTGGGCCATGTTCAACATGTAGCTCCGGTGAACGCGCACGAAAACCGCGGGGTCCAGATCGGTCTCCACCATGTTCATGGTCATGCGCAAGAGGTAGTGCCGGGGCTTGGTCTGTAGGATCAGGTAATTCCCTTCCGCCCGGATGAAGAGGATGTCCTTCACGGGCACGCGGTACTCTCGTCCTTTTTCCTTGATCACGATAACCTGGGTGTATTCCCTGCGCGAATTCATATGGTCTTGGATCAAGTCCATCAACCGTCCAGTGAGGCGCTTATTCTCGCGCATCTCAACGAAATCCTTGGCTTTGGCCAGGGAAAGGAAGAAACGCTCGTCGTCATAGGGTTTCAGCAGGTAGTCCACTGCGTTCACATTGAACGCTTGAGTGGCATATCGATCGTGGGCGGTGGCGAACACCACATAGGGTGCTAGGCCAGCGGGGAATCGTTTGATCACGTCGAACCCACTGAGTTGTGGCATTTGGACATCCAGGTACATCAAGTCCACAGGCTCTTGTTGGATGGTGGCCAAGGCTTCGGCCCCGTTGCGGCACTCGGCCACCAACCGTATCTCCGGGTCGGTGCTCAAAAGGCGCACCACACGTGTGCGGGCTGCGGGTTCATCATCAACGACGATCGCGCGTATCAGCTTCATACAATGTACGTTCTTGGGTCTCGAAGGGGAAAGCCAGGATCACTTGAAAGCCTTTTCCGTGTTCAGAATGTACATGGAAGCTGCCCGCACCGCCGTATAGGAGCGATAGGCGCTCGCGAACATTGGAAAGACCGATCCCTCCCTGGGAAAGTGCGCCGGGTACATTTTGGCAACCGCGCCCGTTGTCACTCACGATCAGCTCGATAATGCCTCCTGCTTTGCGTGCTTCAATGGTGATATGAACCTCGGCATTGGTCGCATCCAAACCATGTTTGATGGAGTTCTCGACCAAGGGCTGCAAAACCATGCCGGGCACCATGGCCGTCTGGCACTCCGATGGGATGTTGTAGTGCACTTGAAGCCTGTCCTGGAAGCGGATCGACTCGATGTCCAAGTAGTTGCCCACATGGTCCACTTCGTGCAATAGCGTCACGAGTTCCTTGCGCTCCTCGTCCAAGGTCGTACGTAACAACTGGCCGAGTCGCGAGAGTACCTTCCGTGCGCTACGGGTGTCCACATCCATTAGGGCACTAACGGTATTCAGGGTATTGTAGAGGAAGTGAGGTTGCAGCTGTTTCTTGAGCGCCAACAACTGGGTGGTTTGCAATTCGTTCTGAAGCTGGAGCACGCGGGTGCGTTCTTCCCGCACCTGGCGGTGTGTTTCCATGTACATCAGCAGGACCAGTAGCAGCCCGTATTCCATGAACCGCTGCACGATGCCGCCGGGTAAACTCATGATAACCCCTTGGAGCATTTCAGGCTGCCAGGGAACACGCCCGCTGGAATTTAGAATGCCGATGTACACCACATTGCTCAAGAGTTCATGCGCTGTACACAGCAGCAGACCAAGGGTAAAGTGTAGCAGGATGGGTTTCCACAGGGGGCGCCCCTTGATGGGCCAGCGCTTGGACCATCGGTGCACCAAAGGCAGGAAGAGCGCCCATGTGAAGAAGTTAAGGAAGGGTATGGGTGCTTGCATCCACCAGTCGAACCGGTCCGGTGCAAGACCCATCTGGGTTCTGCCAATAAAGGAGGTGAAGACGAAGAGCCCCGAAAGCAGGCCAGCGGATAGCAGCACCGTGCGCATGGGAACCGGGGACGCACCGAAGTAGGACCTGATGGCGGCGATGATCTTCATCCTGAGGCGGACATTCCTTCCCGGTACCTGAGCCTCTTGTAGCTCGTGAACTATCTCCTGACCGAACGAAGATGAGAATTGCAACGGTAATGCCACCGGTGGAGCCTGCCTCTTCGGTACCGCCTCAGTCACCTCGCTTTGCATGGGATGTCGACAAGGGCACCTGCGAATGACCGCCGGAGCTCCATATGACGACAAATTACCCGTCCGCTCCCCTTATGTCGAAGACGGACGGGATGGTCCGTGGGTATCGGGGTGAAGTTGTGCCATGCAGGATCACAACGAGCTGCAGGGATAAGCTAGCTGATCGCCTCTGATCCGGTTAATGCCTTCGCGATCAAGTCTTTATAACTGCGTCCGCTGATGATGCGCTCGCCGTTAGCCATAGTGAAGATGAACTCGTTGTTGCCACTGTAGCGCGTACTTCGAGTGTGCAACATGTTGACCATATAGCTCCGGTGGATCCTGAGAAAACGGGCAGGGTCCAGCTCGGTCTCCACGGCGTTCATGGTCATGCGGTAAAGGAAACTCCGATCCGCCAGAACGAGTTTCAAGTAGTTCCCTTCGGCCCGCAAGAAGATCACATCGTCGGCCTGTACAACAACGTCTCGGCCTTTGTCGCGAATCGCAAAAGTGTCAGTGAACTCACTGTGCTCATGCAAATGCCCGCGCACCAGGTCCAACAACCGCCCGGTCAGTTTTTCATTGGTGGTCATGGCGAGGCGTTTCTTTGCTTTGGCCACTGATGCATGGAATCGCATGTCATCGTAAGGTTTCAACAAATAGTCCACGGCACTCACCTCGAAGGCTTTCAGGGCATACTGGTCATATGCCGTCACGAACACCACCAAAGGCATCCGCGTGGCACTGATCCGGCGCACCACTTCGAACCCGTTCATCTGTGGCATTTGGATATCGAGAAAGACCAGGTCGGGCTTGTGCTTAGCAATGGCAAGGACAGCTTCCTGCCCATTGCGGCACTCCGCCACTACATCCAGTGTAGGATCCTGGTTGGCAAGTTCCACCAGCCGCTCGCGGGCATCGGGTTCATCATCCACAATGATCAGTCGGGTACGTTTCATGGGTGTTCTGGGGCTTGTTCAACTGGGAGCGAGATAGCAACATGGAATCCACCTCCGGGAGGTTGTTGCACGTCCATCGCGGCACGGTCGCCGTAAAGCGTTCGTAGGCGTTCGCGCACATTGCGAAGGCCGATACCGCCGTGGGAAAGGGCTTGTCCGATATCATCACACCCAGGTCCATTATCCACGACGTTCAATATCAAGATTCCGTTGTCCTGCGTGGCGATCACTGAGATATGTACCGCATCGTTGATCCTATCAAGCCCGTGTTTGATCGCATTCTCAGCCAACGGCTGTAGGATCATGGAAGGCACCATGAGTTCGCCAAGATCCGCTGGAACACTGTAGGTCACCGATAGCCGGTCACGGAAACGCACCGCCTCGATGCCGAGGTAGTCGCTTACATGGTCCACCTCTTGAGCGAGACTCACGGTCTGTTGACGTTCTGTATCCAACGAAACGCGCAACAGATGTCCTAGCCTACCGAGCATGCGGCGTGCGCTTTCGGGCTCCTTACCTACCAGCGAGCTTACACTATTCAGAGTATTGAAGAGGAAGTGCGGCTGCAGTTGCTTCTTCAATGCGTTGAGTTGCGTGATCTGCAATTCGCTCTTCAGTTTCAGCAGTTGCTCATGTTCGGCGCGTTGCTGGCGTACGTTCTCCAAGGCCACTAGCACGCCCATCAGTACCCAGTATTCCATGGTGCGCGAGAAGATGGCAGGTGCCAGTGCACTATAGGCCCAGCTGCGGTTCGCCGGGTCGGTGAAATCGAAGTCGCCGATCTCTTGCAGGATACTGTAGTAGATCGCCGATGTCATCACCTCGTGCATGCTGGCGATGAGCAGGCCGAAACCCAGGTGGATAAGGATGGTGCGCAACAAGGGCCTTTCCTGCAGGGGCCATCGCATGAGGATGGAGTACACCAGCGGGCAGAGCAGGGCCCAGAAGAGGAAGTTGAGGTAGGGCACCGGTGCCTCACGCCACCAGTTGAATTCGGCCATGTTCTTCAGGTCCGAATACACATAGTGGTGCATGTAGGCCTGGAACAGGAAGAGCGTGGCGAGCACCCCAGCCGTGATCAGGATGGTGCGGTACCGGATGGGGACGCGCTGGAAGTAGTTCATCGCTCGTAGTTGAACGGCCCCGCACCCGATGCGAAAGGGTAGCGAGGCCGTCCGTTACTTCTCGGTCCACCGGTGTTGCGACCGGTCCATCGGGGAAGCATGACGAAGCTAGGGGCACACCTCGGGGCGGACCAACGGGTTGGTGATGGACGGCAAGCGGTGGGATGAACGGTTGGTCCGTTTTTGCGCGGAAATGCGCGCAAATGCAAGACTTCCAGCACGCCTTTGCTGTGTAGGTCGTGGAGCGCGGGTGTGAAGAGCGGTGGTCTTGAACGACAAAGCCATCGGCATGTGTCCGATGGCTTCGCGCGATGAAAGGGGCATCTAACCGATCACGACGGTGAAGGTCTGTCCATTCACCGAAACCGTGAAACTGCTGTCGCATGCGCCATTACCGTAGTCGATGGTGCGCGCCGGTCTTCCGCTGGGGGTGATCTGCACGGTCCCTTGGGTGATGGAAGGACAGTCCAAGGCGACCCGCAGCGCATTGGTGATACTGACCGTGTACGTTTGACCGTTGCGGTTGACTCCGTTACCGCCACCCGTGATCAAGTACACATCATCGGCCAGCCCGGGTGTTCCTTGTCCCGCTATCCACGTACGCGTGCGGTTGGCTACATGCGTGGCGGTCCAGGAGCCGTTCGCTGCGGTCAAGGTTCCATTCACGCTCACGCTGAATTGGAGCTGACCTTCTCCGTTCGGTCCCAAGTTCGTCACGGTCTTCGTGCCCTGCACCAAGTTGTCGTTCACGTAGTAGTTCTCGGGCGTGATGGTGATCACGGTCCCCACATCGCGGTATCGACCGGTATAGCTCACCAGGATGCGGCCTCGACGCAGACGACCGTTGGACGCTGTACAGTTCACGGCGCCGAAATCCAAGGTGATGGTGCGCGGCGTACCTGTCGTGTCGAAGGTCACGGAAGGGTCGCAAAGGTCCCGAAGCCCGTTCGCATCAACGGCCTTATCCACTTGCGCCAGCATGTCGCTGAAGACATCTTCGGCGCGCGCGTTGTCGCTGGCGCTGGTGTAGTCCAGGTCGACCGCAGGTTCATCTGCTTTGTCCTTGCGGCAGGCAGAGAGGAGCATGAGCGCGAGCAGGGAGATGGTACTGGCTTTCATGGGTTGGATTCTATGCACCATTGGATGCGATCCGCATGCCAAGGTTTGATCCGCACCGATCGGCCCTGTTCAACCGATGCGGTGCAAGACCACGAAACTGAAGGCGAACGCGTGTCGGTCGTCCGCCTCGTGATGCGTGCGTTCCACCTCCCTCCATTCTCCGGGATCCAGCGGTGGAAAGTGGGTATCCCCTTCCACCGCGCTGTGGACGATGGTGAGGTACAACCGATCAACGAGGCGCATGGTAAGCGCTTCCCGATAGATCTGTCCGCCGCCGATGATGAAGGCTTCCAACTCGTTGGCGCGTTGTGCTATCGCCAACCCGGTGGCAAGTGAATCCACCACCAAGGCACCGGGTGCCTCATAAGCCGTATTGCGCGAGACCACGATGTTCACGCGATCCCGCAAGGGCCGGAACTTCGGGGGGATGCTCTCGTAATTCTTGCGACCAGTGATCACGTGGTGTCCCTTCGTGATGCGCTGGAAGTACTTCAGGTCGTCGGGCAGGTGCCAGGGCAGGTCGCCGTTCCTTCCGATCACACCGTTCTCCGCCACGGCGGCGATGGCCGAGACGATCATACCGAGACCGCGGCTTTGATATGCGGGTGTGGGTCGTAACCCTTCAAGGTGAAGTGTTCGAACTGGAAGGCGAACAGGTCGGTCACGCTCGGGTCGATCTCCATCGTGGGAAGGGGGCGTGGCTCACGGGTGAGCTGAAGTTTCGCTTGTTCGATGTGATCGTTGTACAGGTGTACATCGCCGAAGGTGTGCACGAATTCGCCTGGCTTCAACCCGCACACCTGCGCTACCATCAGCGTGAGCAAAGCGTAGCTCGCGATGTTGAAGGGCACACCGAGGAAGGTGTCCGCGCTGCGCTGATAGAGTTGGCAGCTCAATTTGCCATCCGCCACATAGAATTGGAAGAGGCAATGGCAGGGCGGGAGCGCCATATTCGGCACATCGGCCGGGTTCCATGCGCTCACGATCATGCGGCGGCTATCCGGGTTCTTCTTGATCATGGCCACCAGGTCGCTGATCTGATCGATCGTGCGCCCGTCGGGAGCCGCCCAGCTGCGCCATTGATAGCCGTATACCGGACCGAGATTGCCGTTCGCATCGGCCCACTCATCCCAGATCTTCACGCCATTCTCTTGGAGGTACTTGATGTTCGTATCACCCTTCAAGAACCAAAGCAATTCGTGGATGATGCTCTTGAGGTGGAGCTTCTTGGTGGTGAGCACCGGGAAGCCTTCCGAGAGGTCGAAGCGCATCTGGTAACCGAAGCAGCTGATGGTGCCGGTGCCCGTGCGATCGTGCTTCTGAACGCCGTTCTCGAGGATGTGCCGGAGCAGGTCGTGGTATTGTTTCATCGGTCTAGCGGCAACGAAGGTAGTGCCACCAGAAGGCGGAGATGGCCTGTTGAAAAGTCATGAACGATCACTCGTGCTCCTCCTCTTCCGGCTCTGCTCGACGCAGTCCGGGAATTGAATCGAGCAGTCGGTTCTTCATGCGCTCGTAGTACGACTTGGTGTCCACGGTATGCGCCACCACGGAAGCGATCATGCTCGCGTACATCAGTTGGAAGATCACGCTGTGGCGATCGGTCATCTCCAGCACAAGGATGGCACTGGTGAAGGGTGAACGTGTGACACCGGTGAGGAAGGCGCACATACCACCCAGGATCATCATGTTCAACTCACCGCGGTCCTCGCCGAACCAACTGCCGAAAAGGCCGCCGATAGCCGCACCCGAGGAAAGGGCTGGAGCGAACACACCGCCCGCGCCACCAGCACCCATAGTCACCACCGAGCCCAGGATGCGACCTAGTGCATCCTTCCAATGCGGGGCGGGCTGTTCGGAGAAGAGGTACTCGTCGAGCAGACGGTCGCCACTTCCCAAGGTGACCTGCCCGAAAGTGAGCACCAACAAGGCGAAGGTGAAGGCCAGGGCGAGCACGAACAGCAGTTGCGGCAGCCAGCTCTTGATGGAGCGACGGATCTTGTCCAGTAAGAGCAACACCTTGCACGAGGCCGCGCCCAGCACACCACACACGGCGCTGATCGCAAGCAGTTTGTACATGAATGATGGGCCTACTGTGGCCACCTTCGGGTAGCCGTAGAGGAGGTAAGGTCCCAAAAGCCATTGGGCTGTCATACCACTGAGGATCACCGAGCTCAACACCGCCGTACGGAATTTGGCGATGTGCGTGCGCGTGAGTTCCTCGATGGCGAAGACGATACCACCGAGCGGTGTGTTGAACGCTGCACTGAGTCCGGCCGCCCCACCGGTGATCATCATCACCTTGCGGCTCACCTTGGGCCAGAAAGGTGGCAGCAGCTTGTGTACGGTACGGTAGACACTGCCGGCCAATTGAAGCGTTGGTCCTTCACGCCCGATGGCGCCACCACCTAAGGCCAGGGCTATTGACGAGGCGATCTTCACGATGATGATGCGCACGTTGAGGAAGCGCCAGCTGCCGTCGTTCTTCTCTTCGTCCTTGGCCACTTCCACCGCGGCCATCAGTTGTGGAATGCCGCTGCCGCCGCTCATGGGACTGAAGTACCGCACCAACCACCAGCTGGCCACGAAGGCGAGCGGGGCCGAGAGGAGGATCATCCTCGGATCATTGGCCAGAAGGTCATGGTTCCACTGGTGGGCTTTCTGAAAAAGCTTGGTGTAACCAACCGCGATCAGTGCCGTGAGGATCGCGCTCACTTGATATGGAAGCGCGAGCAGCACGAAATTCTTCGCCTGGCTGTTCCACACGAACTGGCGCACGCGTTCCAACCGGCTCCAGACATACTTCTGGACCTTAAGGGGAAGGGTGCGATAGTCCTGTTCTTCCATCGGGTCGCGCCAAAAGTAGAGGCGCAACGAAGCTTGCGATGGCTCTGCGCGCCAAAGTGATCAACAACGAAGGCCGTGTAGCGCAGGCTATTTGCCGACGGCCATCGCGTCGATGAGCGCGAAGGAGTAGCTGTTCTTGCGGTCGAAGGTCTTCACCACGAACTTGCCCGAGGTGCCGGCCACCGCGCCTTTGGGGCAGGGGATGTACCCGTCCGGATGGATCAATGCGGTGCCTTGTGCCACCACCGTACCACGTGGGTCGAGTGTGGTGGCTTTGAGCACACCGGCCTCGCTGGGTGCGGCGATCCTGTCCTTCTTACTCTTCTTGTCAGTGCTTTCCATTTCGGGGGAGGTGCCCGAGAGCATGATGGCATCCAGGCCTTTCGGTGTGTGATCGTAGAGCAAGGTGATGCCTTGGTCGCCGAGGTGTACCTCCACTCCATCGTAGGATAGGCCGGCCGTGGTCATGAACGCCCGTTCAGCGATGTGCTGCCATTGGATGGAATCGTTCGCTGCCACGTAGCTCGTACGGATATCACCGGCCAACCGGCGCATGGCGATGGCTTCTCCCATGGGGATCTCGAAGCTTGTTTCCAGGAAGGTCTCCACCACCACGAGGCCACCGTTCCAAGCGGGTAGCAGTTCCACGATCTCGTTGGGCACTTTAGCGATGCGCGATGGTGCTGCTTTTTTGGCGCCGCCGTCGATGGCGCCGTAGGCCATGAGCTTGGTTTTCTTGATGCTGGGGATGCGCTGGTCGACGAGCGGCGTAGTCTTCAGTTTGGGGTCCGCGGGATCGAAGGTGAGAACCACGCCTGGCTGTCCGGTAAGCGATCCATAGCGGATGGCCATGGACACTTTGCCACCATCGCGCTCGCAGATGCGGGCACTGGAGACGAAGTCCTTGTCCACGAGCACGTCGCTCACTTTCTGGCCGCGGTCGCTCAAGGTGGTCAAGTGCGTTTCATGGCAGAGCTTGTCACTCTTGCGTTCTTCGCCTTCGCAGGGGAACACATAGGCCAGGAGGTGGATGGTGCCATCGTTGGCCAGGCTGATCTGGTGGATACGGCTGGCCACATCGTTGTAGGGAAGCGTGGCGGTGCCGCTCCAAAGTTGGGTGAACTCCTTGTCGAGGTAGGAGAACCAGAAGCGCTTGTTGCCCTTGGAGTCGAACGTGTAGTTGTTCAGCAGGAAGTGCTGCCCATCCGGCGCGGCGGTGATGCGTTCGTCCAGTGCATAGAGCAAGCCCTGCGAGAAGAGCATGGGGTCGGGGAGCGGACGGTAGGGCAGGGTGGTGGTGGGGTCGTTCTTGAAAAGGATTTCGCTACTTGCTACACGACGCAACGTGCTCAAGGTGGGCGCCCCCCGTGTATCCACTTGACCGATGGCGTACTCGGTGGTCTTCTTGGTGGTGGAGGCGAGCAGGCAGTGCAGGGTTCCGTCCACGATGAAGGGCGTTACGCCGTTCCACAGCAGAGCATCGAAAGGGTGGTTCTGCAAAACCAACTCGTCGGTGGTGTTCAGGTCCGCGTCCAATGTCACCACTTTCGGCACCATGTTGTCCTCCACATAGAGCAAGCCCTGCTTGTCGGCCACGAGCACGCCGCTCACCACGGCGTACACATCACCGGAAGCGTTCTTTGGGGCACGTGAGAAGGCCTTGCCCACGTGCAGTTTGGCGGCTTGGCCGAAGGAGAGGCTCGCAAGTGCGAGCGCGAGGATCGAGAGGGTGGTGCGGGTCTTCATGGTGTCGAAGGGCTGAAGGTAGTGGGTCACGGCATGCGCAACCAACCGGCGATGCGGTCGTTGTCGATGCGCCAGTGTCCATCGGTATGGTCCAGGTCGAAGGTAGTACGGGTGCTGCGTGTGTTCTGCTGGATCACCTCCACCTCGCCGTTGTCCACCGCACTGATGATCGCCACGTGGCCGAACGTGTTGCCCACCCATGCATCGTAGACGACAAGGTCGCCTTCGCGTGGCCTCGTGCGGCTCGGATTGGAGAACTGAAGCAAGCCTCGATCCGTGTTCAAGGCCCCATCCACGAGGGTGGTGTCGAAGAAGTCCTTCGCGTTGCCGTAGCTGTTCGGCATGCGGTGGTCGTAGTGTTCCAGGTAGTACCGCTTCACGAACTCCACGCACTGGTATTTCAGGCCTACGTTGTAGCCATCCACCACATGTCGTCCATGTGTGGCGCGCATGCCATCGTTGTGGAACACCACTACGCCATGTAGGCTGTCCAGTGCATCGCCCGGTCGGTGTGTGATCGCAAGTCCTGGCACGATGGCCTTCCCCGCGCGGATGCCGTACCACGCGGACACGCCTATGACCGTCAGAGCCAGTGCTATGATCGTGCGCTTGCGCACCGGTCCTCACATCACGATACCCGCGATGGTGGCGCTCAGGTAGCTAGCCATGGTCCCGCAGAAGAGGGCCTTCAAGCCGAGCTGGGCCAGGTCCGCACGGCGCTCCGGAGCGAGCTCACCGATGCCGCCGATCTGCATGCCTACGCTGCTGAAGTTCGCGAAGCCGCAGATGGCGAAGCTGGTGATCAACAGGCCTTTCTCCGTGATCACGGGGATGGTCTTGTCGGTCAGGCTCTTGAACGCGACGAATTCGTTCACAGTGAGTTTTTGGCCAAGCAAGGTGGCCACGCTGTTGACATCCTGCATGGGCACACCCATGGCCCAGGCGAAAGGCGTGAAGATCTTGCCGAAGACCCAGTTCAGGCTCAAGTTGAACTCGGGGTTGAAGAGGTGACCGGCCCAGCCCAGGATACCATCGATCAAGGCGATCAGGGCGATAAAACCGATGAGCATGGCGATCACGTTCATGGCGATCTTGAACCCATCGCCGGCGCCGTGGCCGATCGCATCGATAACGTTGGTGTAGTTGCTCTTCACCTCCAGCTTCACGGTGCCCATCGTTTCACTTCGCTCGGTCTCAGGGAAGACGATCTTGGCGATCACCAACGCACCCGGCGCGGCCATCAAGCTAGCAGTGATCAATTTCGGAGCCAGGTCCATACCTGCTGCCGCACCCATGTTCGCATACACGATCAGGATGCCGCCGGCGATGCATGCCAGGGACCCGCTCATGCTCGCGAGCAGTTCGCTCTTCGTCATGCCTTTCAGGTAGGGGCGGATCATCACCTGCGCCTCCACCTGGCCCACGAAGGCGCTGGCCACGTTGCTCAAAGCTTCGGCGCCACTCACCCGCATGATGAAGTTCATGCCCTTGGCGATGATGGAGACCACGCGTTGCATGAAACCGATGTGGTAGAGGATGGCCACCAGCACGCAGACCAGGATGATCGTGGCCGTGATGTTGAAGGCGAACACGAAACCACCGCCCCAGTAGTTACCCATGCTGCCATCGGGCTGTTGGGTGATGATGCCGCCATAAACGAATGAAGCCCCCTCGCGCGAGTAGTGCTCGATCTTCTCCATGCCTTTGCCCAGCCACTGGAAGAAAGCCGTGACCGGTGGCACCTTCATCACCAACAAGGCGATCGCCGTTTGCAACAGCAGACCACTGATCACAAGCCGTTTATTGATGGCCTTGCGGTTATTGCTCGCCAAGTAAGCGAGGCCAAGGATGAGCGCGATGCCGATCAGGCCTGTGAATCGTTCCATGGTGAATGCCGTGAACTTGGCGCGGAGTTAGGTGGTGGTAGGCTGTGAATGTAGCAGGAACCAGCGATCAGGGCTTCGCGGTCAACGGCGCCACGATCTTCCGGCGGATCCATCGGGGAAGTAACACCACCCCGATCAGGATGTACGGGTAATAACTCATCAACCGCCACAACAGGGCCAAGGCAGGTGCAAGACCCGTGGAGATGAACATGCCCAGGAAGTCGTTGAAGATGAATTCGGCCAATCCGCTGCCGCCCGGTGTGGGGCTGAGGAGGATGATGATGCCCATGACCACCTGCTTGCCGTAGATCACCGCATCGTTAAGGCCGGCGTTCGGATGGAAGGCGTGCAGGATACAGTTGACGATGGAATAGCGTGCGGTCCACGACGCGAAGGTGGCGAGGAGAGCAGGCCACCAATGGTCCCAGCCTTTCTTCTTCAACCCATTGGCGGCGGTGATGAGCTGGTCTCCCGTGGTGACCATGTCCCGGCGCCAGCGGCGAAGGAGCGGCGCGGAGAAAAGGCCCACGAGCGCGCGTTTCACGAAGACCGGGTTCACGAAAAGGGCGTAACCCACGAAGAGCTTGTACCCCAGAATGCCGAAGTACACTGTCCAGAACCACACGAAGAAGCCCGTATCCCAAGGTCCACTGCCGGTGTCCACACCGGCGAAGAGCGCTTCGCGGCCCACAACGAAGTACATCACCGGTGCCATCACGGCCAGGAAGATGCCATCGAGGAAGGATGTGAAGGTGATGATGGTGATGCTCTTGCCAGCTTCGACGCCTTCGCGCGTGAGAATAAGGATGGCGAAGAGGAATCCACCACCGATGATGCCAGGGGCTAGTGCCGAAGCGAACTCCCACAACATGATCACCACGAAGCTGCGCCCCCAGGTGAGTTCACGCTCGGTGAGCAACCTGATCCGCACCATGTAGGCGTAGTCGCGCACCACCACGCTCAAGGCGGCCAGTACCATCCAGAACGTCGTACGCCAGGTCCACTGCACCGCATTCACCGCTTTCCTGATCTGGCGCAACGCCAACTGGGAAGCGGTGAAGGCGAGACCGATCACCACGGGCAACAGCACACGTCGTGTACTGAAGGAGCGCAGGATCTGGTTCTCGTCGAGGCGCATCGATGGTCGCCGCAGCCTTGGTGAAGGAGGCGATACGGGGCCCAAAGTACCCACGTGAAGGTCATGGTTGTACGCCGATCGTCGAGTACCACGGATCGGAGTTGGTCAACCTGCTTCTTGGTGGTGTGCTTGCAAAGCCCCATCTTGGCACCGAACACGACACAACTCCATGGCGAACAAGCTTTTTGCGACCAAGTCGTTGGAACGGATCCTGGCCTCGGGCACGGACGAGCGCGGCCATTCCATGAAACGGACCCTCTCTTCCTGGTCCCTCATCGCGTTGGGCATCGGGGCCATCATCGGCGCGGGGCTATTCGTACGCACGGCCGCCGCCGCCGCTCAAAGTGCCGGCCCGGCGGTCACGCTCGGTTTCATCATCGCCGCCATTGGATGTGCCTTGGCCGGTCTCTGCTATGCGGAACTTTCCTCGTCCATCCCCATTTCGGGAAGCGCCTACACCTACACCTATGCCACCATGGGCGAGTTGCTCGCTTGGATCATCGGCTGGGACCTGGTGTTGGAGTACGCGGTGGGTGCGGCCACCGTCGGCATCGCGTGGAGCGAATACCTGAACAACTTCCTGGTGGAGATCATGGGTATGGCGCCCATCGGCTATGAATGGTGCCATTCGCCGTTCCAAACCTCGGTGGATGGTGTTAGCGGCATCATGAACCTGCCGGCCCTGTTCATCGTCACGGTGCTCAGTCTCCTGCTCATCCGGGGTACACAGGAGTCGGCGCTCGTGAACAACTTGATCGTGATCGTGAAGGTGGCCATCGTCGTGCTCATCATCGCGCTGGGTTGGGGCTTCATCGATGCGGCCAACCACACGCCTTATATCCCCGAGGCCACCAAGTACGTGGACTACGAAGGCCTCTCGCACAACTACGGCGGCATCCTCGGCATCCTTGGTGCGGCGGGCACCGTGTTCTTCGCCTTCATCGGTTTCGATGCGGTGAGCACCGCGGCACAGGAAACGAAGGATCCGAAACGGTCCATGCCCATTGGTATCCTGGGGTCATTGTTGATCTGCACTGTGCTTTATGTGTTGTTCGCGCACGTGTTGACCGGTCTGGTGCCGGTGGAGTTCTTCCGCGATCCTAACAAAGGCGGCGAAGCTTCTGTTGTGGCGGCCATCCAAGAAGCCATGCCGGGTTATGGCTGGCTCAGCAAGTCCGTCACCGTGGCCATCCTCGCCGGTTTCTCTTCAGTGATCCTCGTGATGTTGCTCGGCCAGAGCCGCGTGTTCTACTCCATGAGCCGCGATGGGTTGCTGCCGGGCCTCTTTTCCGAACTGCATCCGAAGTACAAGACTCCGTACAAGGGCAACATCGCCATCCTCGTGCTGGTGGCCCTCTTCGCCGCATTCGTGCCGGGCAATGTGGTGGGGCACATGACGAGCATCGGCACCTTGTTCGCCTTCATGTTGGTCTGTCTCGCTGTTATCATCCTGCGCAAGACGGAGCCGGACCTTCCGCGTCAATTCAAGACCCCGTTCGTTCCCTTGGTGCCGATCCTCGGTGTGGTTGCCTGCGGAGCGATGATCTTCGGCTTGGGTAAGGAGAACTGGATCCGTTTGGGGATCTGGCTCGCCATCGGCTTCGTGATCTACTTCGGCTACAGCCGCAGGCACAGCAAATTGCACAAGCACGACTAGGTTGCTATGAGCGGGTTCAAACGGTCGCTCGGTTTATGGGATGCCACCATGCTCGTGGCCGGTTCCATGATCGGGTCCGGTATCTTCATCGTGAGCGCGGGCATGTTGCGCGACCTCGGCTCGCCGGCCTGGATGCTCGCCGCCTGGGTGGTGGCAGGCCTGCTCACCGTGATGGCGGCGCTGAGCTACGGCGAGTTGGCCGGCATGATGCCCAAGGCCGGCGGACAATTCGTGTACCTGCAGCGCGCCTACGGCAAGCTCACCGCCTTCCTGTACGGGTGGACGGCTTTCACGGTGATCACCTCGGGCATCATCGCGGCGGTGGCGGTAGCCTTCGCGAAGTTCAGCGCGGTGTTCTTCCCGGTGCTTTCGCCCGACAACTTCCTTTTCGACCTCGGCTTCGTGAAGGTGAGCGCTGCACAGGTCTATGCGGTATCCACCATTATCCTGCTCTCGCTCTTCAACACGCGTGGGGTGCAAAGCAGCAAAACGCTCACCACCGTCTTCACTACAGCCAAGATCGTTGCGCTGCTGGCGTTGATCATCGTGGGACTCGCCGTCGGGCTGGGCACCGATGTGCTCGCCACCAATTTCAGCACGGGTTGGCAGGCAGCCACCACGGGCCCAGACGGCGCGCTTACCCCGCTCACCGGCGTCGCATTGCTGAGCGTGCTCGGGGTGGCCATGGTGGGCTCGCTCTTCAGCAGCGATGGATGGAACAGCATCACCTTCATCGCCGGGGAGGTGAAGGAGCCGCAACGGAACATCCCCCGCAGCCTGGCGTTGGGCACCTTCATCGTCACGGGCCTCTATGTGTTGGCCAACATCACCTACCTCGCCTTGCTGCCGAGTGAAGGCATCATGAACGCCGAAGCGGATCGGGTGGGAACGGCCGCTGCGCAAGTGATCATGGGTCCTGCCGCCGTGTCGGTCATGGCCATCCTCATCATGATCAGCACCTTCGGATGCATCAACGGCTATGTGCTCGTGGGGCCGCGCATGTACTACGCCATGGCGCAAGAAGGCCTGTTCCTCAAGAAGGCGGGAGAGCTCAGCAAGCGTGGTGTTCCGCAATGGGCCCTGTGGGTGCAATGCATTTGGTCCTGCCTCTTGTGCTTCAGCGGCACCTACGGCGACCTCCTGGACTACGCCACCTTCGCCTCGTTGCTCTTCTACATCGTCACGATCTCGGGCATCTTCATCCTGCGCAAGCGCGAACCGGATGCCGAGCGCCCGTACAAAGCAGTGGGCTATCCATGGATCCCAGCTTTGTACATCGTATGTGCGCTGGCGTTCTGCCTGAACTTGCTCGTCTTCAAACCCACCTTCACCATCGGTAGCTTGGTGATCGTTGGCCTGGGCGCAGTGGTCTACTTCATCACCATGCGCACTAAAACCACGGCATAGGCCGGAGCACGAAGTCGCTCAACGAACGCGCACCCTTCGTCCTTCATTTTTTTGTAATGCCCTTTGGGTCTTGATCCTTGCTCCTTAAGCCTTGCTGCTTGAAGCTTGGGACTTCATCAGTTCGTCCCTTCCCGCTTCTTGATCTCGTCGCGTATCTTGGAAGCCTTCTCGTAGTCCTCGTTGTCCAAGGCCTCTTCCAATTTGGTGCGTAGCTCGTCCATGGTCAAGGAGGCGGTGGACTTCTTCTCGCCTTTGCCTTTGCCCTTGCTCTCCTCGGCCTGCTCTTCGCTCTCTTCCCCTTCCTCCACCTTCAGGCCAGCAGCGCTGAGGATGAACTCGTAGGTGAAGATGGGGCAATCGAAGCGTAGGGCTAAAGCGATGGCATCGCTGCTGCGGGCATCGATCTCTACCTCCTTGCCGGCCTGGTCCAGGACCAATTTCGCGTGGAAGATGCCCTCCACCAGATCGTTGATGATCACCTCCTTCAAGTTGATGGCGAGCGTGTCGCACATGTTCTTGAAGAGGTCATGGGTGAGCGGTCGTGCCGGCTTGATGTTCTCCACTTGGATGGCGATGGCCTGGGCCTCCACACCACCGATGATGATGGGCAGGCGTCGGTCACCCTCCAC
>DAOORM010000011.1:0-16732 GCA_035389265.1 Flavobacteriales bacterium
TTCGAGACCAGTGATCCGGACCAGGGCTGGAACGGCCTCTTTCCCGATGGTTCCGAAGTGCCGATAGGTGTTTATGTCTGGAAACTCGTGGCCAAGGACCGCATCACCACGAACCGGATCGAACGGGTAGGCCACGTCACTTTGGTGCGCTGATCGGGCATCGCCCCAGGTCTATCTTTGCGGCCCATCCGGAACCCGTGAAGGAGCGCCTCGTCATCATCCCCACCTACAACGAAAAGGAGAATATCCAGGCGATACTCGAACAGGTGATCGGCCTGGAAGGGGGCTTCGATGTGCTCGTCGTGGATGATGGCTCACCGGATGGCACGGGCAGTATTGTGAAAACGGCGATGGCGAAGGCTCCGGGCCGGATCCACATCCTGGAGCGGTCCGGTAAACTCGGCCTTGGAACGGCCTACATCGCCGGCTTCAAGTGGGCCATTGCGCAGGGCTACCAATTCATCTTCGAGATGGATGCCGACTTCTCGCACGACCCGCACGACCTGCTCAGGTTGTACGCCGCTTGTGCCTCGGATGGCGCGGATATGAGCGTTGGTTCGCGTTACGTGAAGGGCGGACAGGTCAAGGACTGGTCCTGGGATCGCGTGATGCTCAGCTATTGTGCGTCGCTCTACGTCCGTATGATCCTCTGGCTTGGCGTTCGCGATACCACCGCCGGTTTCGTTTGCTACCGGAGGCATGTTCTTGAAGCATTGCCGCTTGACGAAGTGAAGTTCGTGGGTTACGCGTTCCAGATCGAAATGAAGTATCGAGTGCGCTTGGCGGGATTCCGCATCGCCGAAGTGCCCATCACCTTCGTCGATCGTTTGAAGGGTAAGAGCAAGATGAACTCGGGTATCTTCAAGGAGGCCATACTGGGTGTGCTTCAAATGCGTGTACGAATACCACGTCCATGAACTCCGTACTTATCCGCAACGCCGTCGTGGTGAACGATGGTTCAACTTTCAAGGCCGACGTGTTGGTGCGTGATGGCTTCATCGAACGCATCGCATCGGAAGGGATCGGCGATACTGATCTACCTGAGTTCGATGCAGCGGGTCGGCTCCTTCTGCCTGGTGTGATCGATGACCAGGTGCATTTCCGCGAACCTGGCCTTACCCACAAGGAAGATATCGCACACGCCAGTGCCGCAGCGGCAGCGGGAGGGGTTACCAGCTTCATGGAGATGCCCAATACGAACCCGCAAACACTTACACAGGAGTTGCTGGAGCTGAAGTACGCGCTGGGCGCGGAACATTCCCTGGTGAACTACTCCTTCTACATGGGTGTGAGTAACGATAACTTGGATGAAGTCCTGCGCACCGACCCTGCCACTGTTTGTGGGCTGAAGGCTTTCCTAGGCTCCAGCACGGGCAACATGCTGGTGGATGATCCCTCCACGCTCGACGAACTGTTCCGCCGGGCGCATCTATTGCTGGCCATCCATGCGGAGGATGAGTCGACCGTGCGTGCGAACATGCAGGCCGCCGTGGCACGCTGGGGCGAGGATATCCCCATGGATCAACATCCGCTGATCCGCAGTGCAGAGGCGTGTTATAAGAGCAGCAGTCGTGCTGTGGCACTGGCCAAGGAGCATGGTACTCGCCTCCATGTGTTGCACATCAGTACAGAACGGGAGATCGAACTTTTCGCACCTGGGTCCTTGGAGAAGAAGTATATCACCGCCGAGGCCTGCGTGCATCACCTCTGGTTCAGCGATGCGGACTACGCCGAGAAGGGTGCGTTCATCAAATGGAACCCTGCGGTGAAGACCGCAGCTGATCGGGCCGCCATCCGTCAGGCAGTGATAGACGACCGCATTGATGTGATCGCCACGGACCATGCCCCACACACCGTAGAAGAGAAGGCACAGCGCTATGCGAAGTGCCCTTCTGGTGGGCCGCTCATCCAACATTCCTTAGTGGCCATGCTCGAACTGGAAGCGCAAGGCGTGTTCACGATGGCGCAGGTGGTGGAGAAGCTCTGCCATGCTCCGGCTCGTCTATTCAATGTGGACCGGCGCGGCTATATCCGGGAAGGTTACCATGCGGATCTCGTTCTCGTGGACCGCACCACACCTTGGGTGGTAGACCGTTCCAACCTGCTCTATAAATGTGGGTGGTCACCGTTCGAAGGCCAACAATTCGGATCCCGGGTCGTGCGCACTTGGGTGAACGGACGTGCGGTCTTCGCCGATGGTGCCGTGGATCGTTCAGTCCGGGGCCAGCGCCTGCGTTTCGATCGATGAGATCGTTGGTCATCATAGTCCTGTTGGCCGTATCGTGCCGCGCTCCGGAAGAAGCTGTTCCCAGTGATGTGCTCCCGCGCGATCGCTTCAAGGACATTCTAGTGGAAGCCCAACTGATTGAGGCGCGAACGAACCACGAGCTGGTCGTGGCCCACCACAGCAGTATTCCCAGTGAGCAGTACTACACGGATATGTTCAAGGAGCAAGGCACCACGAAGGAGGAGTTCCAGCGCTCCTTCACCTTCTGGTCCGGGCGGTCGGCCGATATGAAGGTGATCTACGAAGAAGTGTTGGTGGAGATCAGTCGACGCAAGGACGACCAGGGTCAATAAGCACCTTGACCGTTAACGAAGGCCGCTACGTTGGAGATGGCTTCCTCCGCATTGCGGAACCGTTGTCCCAAAAGATCTTCGGCTTTGGCAGCGCTGTATGAACGGCTGGTCAGAGCACTGTGTACTGTTGCTCGGGTGATGAAGGGCTTTGAACCCGTGATGAAGCTGCGCAGGGCCTCCACTCTCCACCCCAACTCCAGCATCCATGGTCGAAGGGGAACATCGGGTGCGGGATTCCCGAAGGCGGTCGCTAGGAGGGTGAAAAGACGCTCATAGGTGATGTTCTCCCCCACGAGCAGGAAGCGCTCGCCAGTAGCGCCTTTCTCCATCAAGGCCAACATGCCCTGCGCCACATCACGCGCATCCACCACCGCGTTCGATCCCGGCGGATGGAAACGTGTGCCCTTACGAAGACGCTCAACCAGGGTCATGGAACTTCGCCCTTCCTGACCCGGTCCGATGATCACGCAAGGGTTCACGAGGATGGCGTCCAACCCTTCGGCGATGCCTCTGTACACCTCCATTTCCGCAGCGTACTTGCTCCGAGAATATGCAGACGTGCGCTTGTCCGCGCTCCACGGAGAACGTTCGGTGCGTGCTATACCCGGGGACTCTTCACCAATCGCCGCCGTGCTGCTCACGTGGCACAATCGTTCGATGCCGTTCTCCAACGCAGCGTTCACCACGTTGGCCGTTCCGGTCACGTTCACCCGGTGCATGAGGTCCGCATCGCGTGGTGCGAAGGAGACCACCGCAGCCGTGTGGTAGACCTGGCGAACACCATGCATCGCCGCCCACAACCCGTCCACATCCAACAGGTCGGCCTCCACCCATTCGATCGCCGTGAGCAATACATCCGCATCCGCCCGGTAGTGCCGGAACACCCGCTCCACGATGGATCGATCACTTCCACGGCGGTAGAGCGCTCGTACAGGTCCGCGAGCCGCGCACTCCAACAACACATGCGAACCCACGATACCCGTGGCGCCAGTGACCAGATGCATGCCGCCAAGGTAACCAGGCGGACCGCATGCTCCAGCTATCTTTGCGCGCCTTCAAAGGGCCTACGATCCGCAATGACTCGCGATTTCCTGCATGAACTGAAGTGGCGTGGTATGCTCAACGATAGCACACCCGAAGTAGAGGATCACCTCCGTAAAGGTCCAGCCAGTGGTTACATCGGATTCGACCCTACGGCCGATTCGCTCCACGTGGGCCACTTGGTGCAGGTGATGACCCTCACGCATTTCCAACGCTGCGGGCACAAACCAGTGGCCTTGGTGGGTGGAGCGACAGGCATGGTGGGTGATCCCAGCGGGAAACGCACCGAGCGTAACCTCCTCGATGAGGATGCGCTTCGCCATAACCAGGTGTGCGTGCAGAAGCAATTGGAGCGCTTCCTCGACTTCAGCGGCTCGGTGAACCCCGCCCGCATGGTGAACAATTACGATTGGTTCAAGGACATGAGCTTCCTGCGCTTCATCCGCGACGTGGGTAAGCACATCACCGTGAACTACATGATGGCGAAGGACAGTGTGAAGAGCCGATTGGAGACTGGTCTATCGTTCACCGAATTCAGCTACCAGCTCGTGCAGGGTTACGATTTCTACTGGCTCAACAAGCACATGGACTGCACCGTGCAGATGGGTGGCAGCGATCAATGGGGCAATATCACCACCGGTACCGAACTGATCCGGCGCATGGGTGGGGGAGAGGCTTATGCCATCACCACCCAGTTGCTCACCAAGGCCGATGGGACCAAATTCGGGAAGAGCGAAGGCGGCAACGTATGGCTCGATGCCCAGCGCACATCGCCGTACAAGTTCTACCAGTTCTGGCTGAACAACAGCGATGCCGATGCCGCCAAGGCCGCGATGATCTTCACCACCTGGGAGGAGGACTTCGCGAAGGAACTGATCGCCCAGCACGCCAAAGCGCCGCACGAACGTCGTTTACAGAAGGAGCTCGCGGGATACATCACCACACTCGTGCACGGCGAGAATGAACTGAAGAGCGCCATTGCCGCAAGTGGCATCCTCTTCAGCAATTCCAGTGAAGGCCTTTCCACCCTCACGGAGCAACAATGGCTGGACGTCTTCGAAGGAGTGCCACAAGCTGATCTTTCACGCAGCACCTTGGAGGCGGGCACATCGATCATCGATCTGCTCACCGATCACACGGGTTTCCTCCCCAGCAAGGGCGAGGCGAAGCGCGCTTTGAAGGAAGGCAGTATCAGCGTGAACCGGGTGAAAGTGGACGATGCACGTGGGGTGGATACCAACGATCTGATCAACGGGCGGTTCATCCTGTTACAACGCGGGAAGAAGAATTACTTCTTGGTGAAAGTCTAAGCCTCCATCAAGAGGTTGCAACCCCGTAGGTCGCTATGGTCGAAGCGGCCCAGCACTTCGAATGTGCCGTCGGTGTACATACGTCCGAGATCCTGTGTGGCGATGAACGGGCAGCTCGCTACGTTGGCCAGATCGATCACGTTGAGCCCCCCGGTTCGGCCATGGGGCAGGTAACCCAGTGGATCGTTCGGGTCGCGCACCAGGATCCTCATCCACGACGGAGCTGAATAGCGGCCTTCCCCTTGCGACCAAGCCTGACTGAGCAACTCGGTCATGCCATACTCACTGTGGATGGCAGGTACATGGAACGCTTTCTTCAGAATGCGATGCAATTCGTCCCGCACGATCTCTGGCCGGCGCCCTTTCATACCGCCCGTTTCCATGATCACCGTGTTCGGGAGCGGCTGCGGAAAGCGTTCGGCAAGGTCGAGCAAGGCGAAGGTGACCCCAAGGAGCAGGGTGGGCTTCCCCTCATCTTCTGAGCGGTGCAGCAAGGCTGACACCTCATCATACTTGTACAAGTAGGTGCCGCTGAAAGGATCACCGGTGGCCTCGATCAACCGTTGAGCCATGTACACCAAGGAACTGCCTTCGCGCTCGAGGTAGGCTGGCAGGAGTGCGACGATGCGCCAAGTGGCGGGGTCACCATAGGTCCTCGTGAACGATCGCATGAAGGAGCGCTCGTACAACGAAGGCCAAGGCACATGATGCACGCTGGTGGCCGCGCCGGTGGTGCCACTGCTGGTGAAATGGCTCGTCGGATCCAGGCCTTCCAACAGCACGCGGTGGTTCTTGAACGCGCTGATCGGCAGGAACGGGATGGCTTCCAAGCGGTCAACGGACACGGCGGTCACCCCCAGGCCGTTCAGGAATCCACGATAAACCGGGTTGTATGCGGCGTGTAGGTGAAATAGCTCCAAGGCCAGCGCGTTAAAGGAGGCGTCGTCGTCCACCTCGAATACCTGCTCAAGGAGCCTTGGGTCGAGGTATGGCGGGAAAGCGGGCATCAGGGCGAAGGCAGCTTAACTTTGACGGGATGAACACCTCTTTGAACGGAGTGGCAAAAGTAGCCGGAGCCTGCGGGCTGGTAGGGGTTCTCCTGAGCGGCTGCTTGAAGTCCGAGGAATTCCCAGCCACACCGGCCATCCAGTTCAAGTCGTTCGAGTTCTTCGGCGACTCCGCCTCGCTCACGATCTCGTTCACCGATGGTGACGGTGATATCGGTCTCGACGCTTCGGACATCGCACCACCGTACGACACTTCGTCCGTGTTCTACTACAACCTCTTCCTGGAGCAGAGCGAGAAGATCAATGGGGTATGGAACGACGTGCAGTTCGAGGAGCCGGTCTACTACAGGATCCCGCGCATCACACCTACGGGCCAGAATAAAGCACTGGAGGGCGAGATCGCGGTCGCCATTGACCCATTCCCGTTCTTCATCACGGGCAACGCGGATACTGTTCGTTTTAGCGTGGAAATGGTGGACCGCGCGCTGAACCGCAGCAACAAGGTCTTCAGCAACGATATCATCGTTCCCTAGACCTCGCCCACCAGCGCTTCGGACACGTTGATGACGTGATCCCCCACCTTTTCGCAACTAGAGAAGAGGTCGTTGTAGATGAGTCCGCTCTTCACATTGTAATCCCCGGCCTCGATGCTCTTCAAGTGCATCCGACGCAATTGGTCGCGCAGCTGGTTGATGTGCTGTTCGGCCTCCACCGCTTCGTCGATGGCGACCTGGCCATCCTCTGCGTCAAGGTTCTTCAGCATGATGGTGAACGCCCGGTCCAACAAGCTCAGCAGTTCCTGGAGGTTGGAGCGTTGTTCCGGTGTGAACCAGAGGCGTTCCTGGTGCTTGCGCTCCAGCAGGCGTGACATCTGGTAGAAGATATCGCCGATGCGCTCCAGGTCGCTGATGATCGCGAGCATCGCCCGGATCCGTTCGCTCATCGCCTCGTCCTTCGCCTCGGCACTGGTGCGCGTGAGGTACTTGCTGATCTCCACTTCCAAGCGGTCGGTGATATCCTCATAGCGCGCCACTTTGCCGAAGAGGTCGGTGCGTTCGGCATCGTTGGTGCTCACTAGGAGTTGGTTCACCATCCCGGTCATGCTCGCGGTGAGCTTGCCGAACTTGGTGATCTCCTTTCGCGCTTCGATCAAGGACAGTTCTGGTGACACGGCCATCACCGGATCATTGATGTACTCCAGGCGGAATTCCTTGTCGTCTTCCGTCCGGCTGGGGACCATGCGGGTCACGATGCGCTCGATCTGCGGAACGAAGCCGATGAGCAGGAGCGTGTTGAGAACGTTGAAACTGATGTGCAGGTAGGTGAGGGCCCAGACCAGAACATCCGTATCGGCGTAGGGCGATGCGCCGTGTACGCTGGTGACGTAGCGATCCAGCAGATGCAAGTACGGCCCGAAGAGCAACAAGGCCCAGACCAAGCCCAGCGCCTTGATCACGAAATGGGCTCGCGCTGCGCGTCGTCCCCAAACGTTCGCCACCAGCGCCGCAAGGTTGGCCGTGATGGTCGTCCCCAAGTTCATGCCGAGTACCGAGGCCGCTGCCATCTCGTACCCGATGATGCCGCGTTGGCAGAGCACCATCGTGGCGGCCAGGGCCACGCTGCTGCTCTGCACCATCATGGTGAAGAGCATGCCAAGGCCGGCGAAGAGCAGGATCGAGAACGCACCATGGCCCGTGATCCGTTCAAGTACCGCCATGCCATCGCTATCAGGCACGGGGATCACGTTCTTCAGGAACTCCAAGCCAAGGAAGAGGATGGCGAAGCCCACCATGAAGTCGCCGATGGGTTTGGAATGTCGGCCCTTCAGGAAGAGCAGCGGGAAGGCCAAGCCGATGATGGGAAGGGCGAACACATGGATATCCATGGAGGCGAAGCCCAGTGCGCTGAAGAGCAAGGCCTTCACCGTGGTGCCGATGTTCGCACCCATCAGCACGCCGATGGACTGCCTCACCGTGATGAGGCCCGCATTTGCGAAACTCACCACCATCACCGAGGTCACAGAAGAAAGTTGGATGAGCACTGTGGTGATGAAGCCGGTGAAAACGCTGAGGAAGCGGTTCGCGGTCATCACCTTCAGCACATCGCGCATGCGGGCACCTGCCACCTTCTGCAGGCCCTCGCTCATGGCTTTCATGCCATAGATGAAGAGACCCAGCGAACCAGCCAGGGTGAGGAATTCGATGATGCCGAAACGCATGGGACGCGCGATGGCGCGGGGCGCAAGCTATCAACGCCATGTTTCCGGGATGTTAAGGGATCGCGGTATCCTCCGCCATTCGCAGGTTCCCGGGTGCGATAGTCGTCCGGCTACCTTTGTCCGCCGAACGCTCACCACCGAACACATGGGTCAACTCTCACCCCGGCAGGTCGCCTTGATGGCCGCTTTGGCAGTCGCCTTGGTAGCAGGGTGCCTGGGCGGCGTTGCCAGTTGGTCCGGAGCAGTCGACATTCCACTCTTGTGGGGCGCCATCGGCCTAATGTTACTCTTCGCCTCTGCCTACGGTGCGTTCGCCTACGGGATCGATCGCTTCGTGCATGCACGATTGAAACTCCTTTACCGCACCGTACACGACCTACGTCGTACACGGAAGGGCGATGACCGCATCGAACTGAAGGGTGATGTGCTCGGGCGGGTCAACGCTGAGGTTTCCGCCTGGGCTACGGAACGCCGAACGGAGATCCGTGAGCTCCAGGAACGCGAAGAGTTCCGGCGCGAGTTCATCGGCAACCTGGCGCATGAACTGAAGACACCCATCTTCAACATCCAAGGCTACATCCTCACCTTGCTCGAAGGGGGGCTGGAGGATGAGAAGGTGAACCGGGACTTCCTCCAACGGGCTTCCAACGGTGTGGACCGGTTGATGAAGATCGTGGAGGACCTTGATCTGATCACCAAGCTCGAAAGCGGTGTGATGGACCTACGCACCACGCGCATGGACCTGCATGACCTGGTGAAGGACACCATCGAGAACATGGAGATCCTTGCGCAGGGGCGTAACTTCAAGTTGGTGAACGACCTTGAACCCAACACGTTGGTGATGGCTGACCGGAACCGCCTTGCGCAGGTCTTCACGAACCTGTTCACCAACGCGATCAACTACGGTCGCGATGGCGGCGGTTGTACGGTGCGCAGTTATGGCCTGGAGGATCGTGTGGTGGTGGAGGTCTCCGACGATGGGATCGGGATAAGCCCGGAACACTTGCCTCGACTTTTCGAACGTTTCTATCGGGTGGGCAAGAGCCGTGCCCGCAATGAGGGTGGCTCGGGACTCGGCTTGGCGATCGTGAAGCACATCATCGATGTCCACGGCGGTTCCATCACGGTGAAGAGCATCGAGGGCCAGGGCTCTACCTTCTCCTTCACCTTGGAGCGGGCGATGTGATCCAGCGTCAGCGTATCGCGTCTTCGTACAGCACCACCTCCTTCTCGTTGTTGATGCTGATGCGCGGGATGTCGTCGAAGATGGTGAGCTTGCCGGTGACACACACTTTCTTGTTCAACAGCCATACCTCCGGATCGTAACTGAAGTTCGGTCCGTTGTACTCCCAGATCGTGGCATAGAACTCCTGGTTGGGGTGCATGCGATCGAAGTTCAGGTAGATGGCTTTGGCCTTCGCCGTCTTGCGCGTGCTCACCACCGTCCCACAGACCGTCGCCGTTTTCCCGATGTGGTACTTGGCCTGCACGCTGTTGATCATCCCTTTGGGTAAGGGCGCTTGCAGCGGCTCCACTTCACCGAAGTTCGGATCGCCCTCCGCATACCAGTCCTTCAACTCGCGCGCCGCTTCGACCTTGGCCTCCACCGCGTCATCCAGCGATGAAAGGAAATCATACCCCGTGAGCTTCTCTACACTATCCACCGGCACAGCGAAACTGATCGGTGGGCCATCGAGCTTCATGTTGCGCATCACGAAAGCGATGGCTTTGGGTTGGTCACCATCCAAGTCCGCGATCACCTTCCAGAACATCTCGGGGATGCTCACTTCGTTCTTCCGGTCAGCTTTCTGCATGGTGGGTAATCCATCGCGCAGCACCGGACCGGTGACCACGAACACGCGACGCTTGCTGAAGTTCACGTAGCGACGTCCCCAATCCTCCAGGTCGGCCCAAGTTTCACGGTTCAGCTCCGGTACTTGCGGACTGATGTTCGAGTAGTAGTACGTGGCCTTCAGCGCATCGTAGTTCCAACGCATGTCCGCGCTCGGCACCAAGTGTCCCCGGTCATAGCCGCTGTTCCAGTAGTCGGCCGTGACCGCCGTGCCCGTCTTCACCAAGGGGTCCGGAAGGAAGGAGTCGATGCGCGCCAGGTTCCCCGTGATCAGGTCCGGGGTGGCGATGTGTGCCGTCCACTTCGGCTGCTCATGCTTCTCACTATACACCAGCATATGACCCGCATGTGTGATCACCTCATCACCCTGCTCCAATTTCGGCAGACCGAGTTGCTCCAGGTCACGACGGATGATCGCGAGCTTCACGCTATCGACCCGTGCGGTCAGGCGGATGCGTTCTTCTTCGATGGAGGTGCGTTCTTCTTCGAGCTTCTTGAGGCTCTTCTCCAGATCGAGCTGGGCGAAGCTGAAGCTGCAGGAAAGAGCGAACACCGAAAGGAGCAGATGGCGAGGTACGATCATAGCTGGCTAAATGTAGGGGACTCCGATCAACGGAGCAGGCCTGCAAGCTCATCCAAAGCTTGTTCCAAACCAGTTTGGCCCACCACGGGCTTGAGATGCGCTTTGGTCGATACATCGTCCAAGGCCGCTTTAACGTCAACCTGGTGCTGGGCCTGGACCAAGAAACGTCCGGTGCGTGAATGCAAAGCACCCAGGTATTCCTGCTCGGCCTGCCCTGGCGTGGGGATCACCAATGCGCTTCGACCCAGCGCGACCAAGTCCATCAAGGTGGTGTAGCCACTGCGCGATACCACCAGTTCCGCAGCAGCCATGGCGGCAGCGAGTTCAGCGCTTCCCCAATGCGGCGCGCATGTCACATTGCCGCGTTGCTCGTGATCGGCCTTTCCCGGTAGGCCGCGCACCAAGAGGTGCTGACCTTCGATGCGTTGCAACTGGTCGGTGAGGATCCCGTCCAGCAAGGTGCGGTGCGGTTCTGGTCCACTGATCACCGCCACGATGCGGAAGCGGGCTGCTTCGGTCACATCGCTAGGATGCATTCGGCTCACTGTCCCGATGTAACGCGCGTTCGCTGGAAGATCGCGGCCATGGGAGAGTTCACCCGCCAGTCCCGGCGCTTCAGGTTCATCCATGATCCAGCAGCGGTCGAAACGGGCGATATGCCGCTGGTTCAACTTGCGCAGTGCACCCTGTGCGATCGGTGTGAACGGGAAGACCTGATGCGTGATGAGCACACTGGGCAGGTCCCGCGCCCGTAAGCCGAAACGCTGATCACTGATCACCGCGTCGAGATGCAGGTCGCGCCAGATGCGGTCGAACAGCGCGTTCTCCGCGCGTACGCTCCGTACCATTTCCGGGAATTGCCGCACCATGCTCCACAGCTGATTGCCGCTCTTCGAATAGCGGATCGTCGCGCCCGGGATCCGCACATGCTCCAACGCCGGGAATTCGGAACGCAGCAGCGCTAAGGGACCGTTGTCCGCACCGATAACGGGCACGGCCCCACGTTGTAGCAGGGCCTGGATGATGGGGATACACCTCGTGCTATGGCCCAAACCCCAGTCGAGCGGGGCCACAAGGATGCGCTTGCCGATGAACACGACCCAAAGATCGCACCTGTGTGTAAAGCGTGGGTGAAGCGTGGTGCATTGCCCTATTTTCGCGGCCCTTATGGGCAAGAACAAGATCAGCCGTTTCGCGGAGAACCTCACCTTCGAGCATGTGGTGCAGCCCACCTTCACGCAGCTCGTGAAGGAGGGTCTTCCGCAACGCGGCCGTTGGAACGAGCTGCTTTTCGAACGCCAAGCACCCCTGATCCTGGAACTAGGCTGTGGCGGCGGCGAATACACCGTCGGCCTCGCTCGTTTGAACCCCGACCGCAACTACCTCGGTGTGGACATCAAAGGCGCTCGCTTGTGGCGCGGAGCACGCACCGCCAAAGAGGAAGGCCTGAACAACGTCGGTTTCCTACGCACGCACGTGGACCATTTGTTGAAGTGTTTCGGGCCGCAAGAGGTGGATGAGATCTGGCTCACTTTCAGCGATCCACAGATCGGTAAGGCTCGCAAACGCCTCACCAGTCCGCTGTTCTTGGCGCGATACAAAGAGGTGCTCAAGCCCGGCGGTATAATCCACCTGAAGACAGATAGCCCGCTGCTTTACGAATACACCCTGGAGCAGATCGCCGAGCACAAGCTGCCCATCTTCGAGCAGAGTGCCGAGGTCTATGCCGAACTCGTGCCACGCGTCTCACCCGAAGAACAAGCCGTGCTGAACATCAAGACCTACTACGAGCAGATGTGGTTGGAAGAGGGGAGGACGATCCATTATGTGCGTTTTGGGATCAGTTGAGCAGCACACGACTGCAGTTAGTCCGTTAGACGCTTTCGGATCGTTGCCAAGCGATCATCCACAAGCAATTTCCCGTCGCGAAAGACCTCTCGCAGTTCGCCTTCCTGCTCTTCCTTCCACGAAACCTGATCCAGTAAGGTGTAGGTCCCATTCTGCTTGGTGATCTTCATCAAGCCTTTGGCTGAGCGCTTTGTGCCGTCATCCGTTATCGGGTCCTTGAAGATCGCCCGGCCTTCCCCGTTCACCTCTCCATAGGTCGCTTTCATGGCGAAGCCGAAGGTGTCGCGCGTGTTGTACTGGTAGGTGTATGAACCGATGCCTAGGACCACGTTGGTGCTAGCGAAGCCGTTCGCTTGCAACCTGCTGCAGATCTGCTCCGCACGATCGAGGGAGATGCTGTCCCCGTATATCGCGCCGATGTGACCGTCCAACTCCCGATAACCCTTGGCATTGGTGGTGCCACCGAAGGTCTTCCACAGCAATTCGATCACGCCTTCGCGGGCGGGACCTTCCGGTGCGGCAGGGTCGCCGCAGAGGATGTCAGCTGGATCACCACTGTCCGGACGGACGACCAGTTTGCCGTTCCGCGCCAGTACCTTGTCCTTCAGGTTCGGCAGATATTCGGTCAGGACCTTCCAGAGGTCCCACGTATCGGAGACTACGGAAACGATGCCGTTGGGATAGATCTCCGTGATCAAACGTTCGAACGTATCCTGCTCACCCATATCGGTGCCCATGCACATAACGGAATGCTCGGTCGCCGCGACCGTTCCACCGATGGTCTCTTCCTCTGCGTTGGCATTGTAATAGTGCTCCAGGAATTCGATGGCGGGAATGGTGTCGGTGCCCAGGAAGCTCAGCAAATGGCCAGCACCGGAGAGCATGGCCGCCTCCGCACCACCCATACCGCGCATGGAGAAGTCGTGTGCCTGCCAATCCACGAAGCCCTCCGCGGATGAGGTTGCCGCAGCGTAGCGGTCGAGTTTCTTGCGGTACTCGCGTGCGATGGTGGCGGAGTTGCAGGGCAGCCACAACGTGGTGGAGAGCAGTGTTTCGAAGTAGTTCGTGAGCCAGAAGAACTCGGGCTTGGTGTTGTACATGGTACACATTGGCACACGGAGCGGAACCGATACACCCTCTGGAAGTGCCTTGATCACCATAGGCAGGTAGCCCAGGTCGTGCAGCGCTGCGATGTGGTCCGTGCCTACCGCATTGGGGCCGAGGTAGGCATCGATCCGTCGCGCATAGGATCGTACCACTTCCGCTTTTGGCCTCGCAAAGAAGTTCGTGCGGAAATCCTCGATCAAGTAACGTTTGATGAAATACTGCAGACCGAAGAAGACCACGTCGTTGACACCTTCTATCCGTGACTTGCGTGGGGTCCAGTTGGAATAGACCAAGGTGGTGCCATCGGGATACTGACGCCGATGATCCACTTTGTAACCGTCCGTATTGAGCAGAGAATTCATGGTGTGGTTCAGGAATTGATCAAGTCGCCGAGGAGAATTCGTTCTACGCCGATCTCGTCCGTTGAACGGATGGAGTCAGTGGTAAAAAGGCGGTCGAACTTCTGCCGCAGCACTTCGGTGCCCTTGCTGAAGATGCCATGACTGATCGCCAGATGGAGCGGTCCGGCGTTACGCTTGCGGAGTTCGTCGGCCAGTCCGAGAAAGGTGCCGCCACCATCGCAGATGTCATCCACGATCAAGCAGGGGCGACCGTTCAGGTCGTCCGATGGTACCGTGAACCCTGAAAGGGCCCCCGTACGTACGTCGCGGCTCTTGCCGCACTCCAATACGGGCACACCACCCAATTGCTTGGCCAATCCGTGGATCTTCTTCAGCGCACCACCATCGGGTGAGATCAGCAACGGCAGCGTTGCAAGGCGCTTCACCACCGCAGCGACGAAGGCATGGTTCGGAACAACCGTGCAACGGTCCAGCAGGGCGGGCACCACGTCCGAGTGTGGGTCGAAAATGATCACCTCCTCCAGTCCAAGACCATTAATCAGGTCCGCATAAACCTTGCAGGAGAGTGATTCGCCCGGTGTCATCACACGATCTTGTCGCGCAGCGGGGAAGTAGGGAAGCACAAGGCTGATCATGTCCACTCGCAAACGGTGCAGCGCATCCACGGCGATCAGGAGCAGGCCGAGGTCGTTGAAGGAGTTGATGCGGTGCGTGATGAGCACCTCATCACTCGGTCCCACTTCGTCCAGGATGCGAATGTGAGGCTCTCCGCCTGGGAAGATGGAGGAGTCGAATCGGATGGTCCGACGTCCGCTTCGGATGTCGAACGTAGGGTCCAGTCTTAGTTCCATTAGTGTAAATAGTACGCAAATATGGATGATCTTCCCGGAGTATGCAAATCGGTAGCTCTGTCAGCCTGCGTTCAAGTCCAAGAAGATGCCTTTCTGCTGAAGGGTCTCGTAGCTCTTCCGGTCGAAGCGGAATAGCTGGGCTGGCCTGCCGCTGCCCAGTTGTCGAGACTTACCGGTGGCTTTCAACAGCCCGAGCGCCATGAACTTCTTCCGAAAGTTCCTCCGGTCCAGCGGTCGTTCAAGAATGGTCGTATACAAGGTCTCAAGGTCCGAGAAGGCGAAGTCCCGGTCCAGGAGCTCGAAGCCGATGGGTTGGTAGGTCAATTTGGCCCGGAGGCGATCCAATGCGGTACGGACGATGGTGCTGTGGTCGAACGCCAACTTGGGCAATTCATCCAGCGGGAACCAGTCAGCCGCAGAAGCGTCGGTATCTGCATGGGGTTTCAAAGCAGAAGGGTCCACAAGGGCGAAGTAGGCGACCGAGACCACGCGTCCACGTGGATCACGGTGTACGTCATCGCCGAACGTAAATAGCTGCTCCATCCATTTCACGGCAATGCCTGTTTCCTCCTTCAGCTCGCGATGCACCGCTGTCGTCAATCCTTCCGAACTGAGCACGAATCCGCCGGGAAGCGCCCACATGCCCTTGGTGGCACCGAAGCGTCGTTGGATCAGCAGTAAGAAAAGACGACCCTCACGGTAACCGAAGACGATGGCGTCCACCGCCAGTCGTATCGCAGGAGCTGCTGCCATGTGGTGCAAAGTAGCATACTGATGTTCGATCTTTGGCACCCCGCATAGCACCATGCCCAAACGCACCGTCATCAACGAAGCCATCCAGGAGCGCGACTTCTTCGCCGACGTCATGTCCGTGGTGTGGCAGATCCCCAAAGGCAGGGTGACGAGCTACGGTGCCATTGCCAAGTACCTCGGGGCCGCTCGTAGTAGCCGGATCGTGGGCTATTGCATGAACAATTCCCATGTGGTCAAGCCCAAGGTCCCCGCTCACCGGGTCGTCAATCGCATCGGAATGCTTACTGGTAAACACCACTTCGCCACACCCACGTCCATGGAGGAGCTGCTGGGGAAGGAAGGGGTGAAGGTGAAGGATGACCAGGTGGTCGACTTCGCCAAGCGGTTCTGGGACCCGGCGATGGAGTTGGAGCTTTGAATCAGGGGCTACTTTTGTCGCCCCATCATGCCCATCACCCAAGAAGCCATTCTCAGCGCCCTCTCGCGCATCATCGAACCGGACTTGAAAAAGGACATCGTTGAGCTCGACCTCGTGCGCGACGTCACCGTGGACGAGAATACGATTCACGTCCATGTGGAAGTGAGCAATCCGGCCATGCACAGCCGCAAACGCATGGAGGAGGCCGTGGTCTTCAACCTGCAGCAAGCCCTGGGCAAGGAGGTGAAGGTGGTGGCCAACGTGACCCCCCTGAGCGGCGAGCGCGGCAACCTGCGCAAGGTGCTGCCCGAGGTGAAGTACATCGTGGCCGTGGCCTCGGGGAAGGGCGGCGTAGGCAAGAGCACCATCACCGCCAACCTCGCGGTGGGTTTAGCCAAGCTGGGTTGGAAGGTGGGCCTCGTGGATGCCGACATCCACGGCCCCAGCATGCCCATCATGTTCGACACTGTTCATGAGCGCCCCACCACCATTGAGAAGAACGGCAAGCGCTGGATCGTGCCAGTGGAGAGCCATGGCGTGAAACTGCTCAGCATCGGCTTCTTTGCGGATCCTTCACAAGCTATCGCCTGGCGCGGACCCATGGCCAGCAAGGCCCTCGAGCAACTCTTCAAGGATGCCGACTGGGGTGAACTGGACATCATGCTCGTGGATCTGCCCCCTGGAACGAGCGACATCCACTTGAGTCTGGTGCAAGCCGTGCCCCTCACCGGCGCCATCATGGTGAGCACGCCGCAGCCCGTGGCCTTGGCTGATGCCCGCAAAGGCGTGGGCTTTTTCCAAC
>DAOORM010000012.1:0-16389 GCA_035389265.1 Flavobacteriales bacterium
TACGCCGGTGTACGACCTCATGGTGGTGCCCAAGGAAGTGGAGGCCTTCGACACATCCGGGTTCTGCCGTCTGATCGGTGTGCCCGAAGGGGACTTCCGCACCCGCCTCAGCGAAGCGACACGCTACTCGAAGTACAAGCCGAGCATCATCGAGAAGCAGATCCCGGCCGACCAATTCGCGGCGATCAGTGTGCACTTGCACAAGTACCCCGGCTTCTATGGTCAATCGCGAACGCTGCGCACCTACCCGCCCCATACCGCTGCACACCTGCTGGGTTACCTCAGCGAGGTGAACGCCAAGAAGGTGGAGGAGGATCCGTACTACAAGTCGGGCGACGTGATCGGTGTGGGTGGACTTGAATCGTATTACGAGAAGGAGATGCGGGGCCGCCGGGGCGTGAGCTACGTGCTGGTGGATGTACACAACAACCAGAAGGGCTCCTTCAAGGACGGCCTATACGACACGTTGGCTGTTGCCGGTAAGGACCTCTTCACCGGCATCGACCTGGAGATGCAACAACTGGGTGAGCGGCTGATGGTGAACAAGAAGGGCAGCATCGTGGCCATCGACCCGAAGACCGGCGAGATCCTTTGCCTCGTGTCGAGCCCGACCTATGATCCCGAGCTGCTCGTGGGCCGTGTGCGCAACACGAACTACGGCATCCTTCAACGCGATCCGATCAAACCGCTCTTCGACCGCGCTTTGCAAGCGCAATATCCACCAGGCTCCATCTACAAGATCGTGCAGTCGCTCATCGCCTTGGACGAAGGGGTGATCGATGTGAACACCGGGTTCCCCTGCACGAAATCGCTCGTGGGTTGTCACAACCATCCCACGGCAGGCGACATCATCCACGCCATCCAATACTCCTGCAACCCTTACTTCTACCAGGTCTTCAAGCGTATGGTGGAGCAGGACAAGGATCCGAAGAACCGCTTCAAGGATGCTGCGCTCGGCCTCACCGAATGGCACAAGTACATGCTCACCTTCGGATTGGGTCAACGCCTTCCGATCGACCTGCCGTCCGCAAAAGGTGGTAACATCCCCGATGCAGCGTACTACGATCGGAAATACGGCAAGGAGGCCTGGGCCTTCAGCACCATCTATAGCGTGAGCATCGGGCAGGGTGAAGTGTTGGTGGCGCCACTCCAAATGGCGAACCTCGCCGCCATCTTCGCCAACAAGGGCTGGTACTACGACCCCCATGTGGTGCGGGCCGTGGGTCACCCGGATAGCCTGCAGCAGAAATACCTGCAAAAACACATGACCGGCGTGGACCCCAAGTGGTACGACTACATCCAGGAAGGCATGCGGCGTGTGGTGGAAGAACCCGGTGGAACGGCTCGCAGTGCCCGTATCGAGGGCATCACGGTGTGCGGAAAAACGGGGACCGCAGAGAACCCGCATGGACAGGACCATGCCGTGTTCGTCTGCTTCGCACCCATGCAGGACCCCAAGATCGCCATGGCGGTGTACGTGGAGAACAGCGGCTTCGGTGGCACCTGGGCCGCACCCATCGCCAGCCTGCTCATCGAACAATACCTCACCGATACCATCAAGCGACCCGAGGTGGTGAAGCGCATGGTCGAAGCCGACCTCATCGCCAAGGAGAAGACCTTCGTGAAGAAGGTGAAGCCTAAACGCCGCCGCCGATGAGCGCTCGCGAGAACGTCGCCGCCAACTTCGACCGGCCGATACTGATCATGTATCTGCTGTTGATGTTCATGGGTTGGGCCAACATCTACAGCGCCGCTTACGATGTGGACCATCCGAGCATCTTCGACCAGAGCAAGGAGTACGGCAAACAGGCCGTGTGGATGGGCATCAGCCTGGTGCTCGGTGGATGCATGCTTTTGATCCGGGGTGATGTCTTCCGCGATTCGGCGTACACCGTCTATGGGGCGGTATTGTTGTTGTTGCTCGCCGTTCTGTTATTCGGCAAGGAGGTGAACGGCGCCAAGGCCTGGTTCGCTATCGGTGGCTTCGGTATCCAACCGGCTGAGTTCGCCAAGTTCGCCACGGCCCTCGCTCTCACGCGCTACCTGAGCGGGCTCAAGGCGCTGGTGGATACGCGCTCACGCGTGATCAGTACGGCCATCATCCTCGCGCCCGTCGCCCTCATCATGCTGCAGCCCGATACGGGCACCTCCCTCGTTTCCGGTGCCTTCATCCTCGTGCTCTACCGCGAAGGCCTTTCCGGTAACGTGCTGTTGCTGGCGATCCTGGCCGCTGTGCTTTCGGTACTGTCGTTGATCCTGAAGGAAAGCTCCTTCGACCTGCCCTTCACCGAGGCGAAGCTCACCGGCCAATACTTCCTGCTGGCCTTGATCGCGGTGTTCAGCGCGCTCGCGTTCTGGGTGGTGCGCAATCTGGTGGTGAAACGCGAACGTAAGCGCTTCATCGCCCTCATCGTGGTGGGGTTCATCAGCTCCGTGGCCTTCATCAGCAGCGTGGACTACGCGTTCAACAAGGTGCTCGCGAAACACCAGCAGGATCGTATCCTCGTGATGCTCGGCCAGATGGAGGATCCGCAAGGGCTCGGGTACAACGTGAAGCAGAGCCAGACGGCCATCGGATCCGGAGGCTTCGCCGGCAAAGGGTACCTCGAGGGCACGCTCACCAAGTTCAAATACGTGCCCATGCAAAGCACCGACTTCATCTTCTGCACCGTGGGTGAAGAGTGGGGCTTCCTGGGTACCGCCTTCGTGGTGATCCTGCTCACGGCACTGATCCTACGCATCATCCAGATCAGCGACCGCCAACGCTCGCGCTTCACGCGGATCTATGCGTACTGCGTGGCCAGCATCTTCTTCCTGCACCTGATGATCAACGTGGGCATGACCATCGGTCTGGCACCCGTGATCGGCATTCCCCTTCCCTTCTTCAGCTATGGTGGTAGCAGCATGATCAGTTTTACCATCCTGCTCGGCATCCTTGTCCGGTTGGATGCGGAGCGGCTGAGCCAGTTACGCTAGTCCACCCACCGCGCTCTGATCCCGAGGATGGTAGGAGTGGATCGCTCTTCGCAGCACCTGTGGCTTTGTCGCTGCTTAGTCGGTCATGATACTGATCGGTGGAGCTTGTGGCTGTTCAAGACCGTGGACGCGCCAACGACCGGCATTCAACACGCTGATAAGGCAAGCAAGGGAGATCAGTTGCTCTAGAACGATCACCGCCGCGTGCGTAGGGTGCGCGAAGCGGAAAGTGGGGCAGCAGCGCAGCTTAGAACGTCTCACAAAAAGAACGCCGGACCTAGGCCCGGCGTTCCGAATATTGGTTCGGTATCGCTCTCAGTAGAACTTGTAACGTTCGTCCTTCACGCCTACAACCTCCTTCAACGCATTGAAGAGCGCACCATCCACGCGTGATTGCGCACGCTGGGCCAAGGTCTTCTTGTCCACGTTCAGGTCCTGTGGCTCGGGTGCGGCGGTCTTGTTCGTCATGCTCACGACGTACACGCCGGTCTCCCCTTTCAAGGGCACGCTCACCTTGCCGTTCTCCAACGCGAACACCTTGCCTACCACCTCGAACTCGCTGAACCCCCCGGGCAAGTTGAAGCTGTTGTAGGTGAGGTCCGTGGCCATTTGCTGTGCACCACTGAGTTCGGTGGTCAATGCGCTCAGGTCGGTCTTGCCTTCCATCTTGGCCATCCATGCAGCGGCCTTCTTCTCCTTCACCACTTCCTTGGTGAAGATCTCGCGCACATCCTCCAGCTGCGGCGCACCCTCTTCGCGGATGCCGGTGAGGATGGCCACCACGTAGTTGTCACCGCTCTGGATGGGCTCGCTCAATTTGCCCACCTCGGCGCGGTTCACCCACTGCACCACGGGCTGTGCATCCTGTAGACCAGGAACGAAACGCTGATCGTTCCGCAGCTCGTCCACCGGGGTCACTTGGACGCCCATTTCCTCGGCCGCCTTCTTGAAGCTGGCCAGGTCGGTGTTGCGCAGGCTGAACTCATTGGCCTTCTTGTAGAATTCCTTGAAGGTGGCCGGCGATGGCTTCATGGTGCGTTCCACGCTCACGACGCGACGCTCCTGGCGGCTGCGCTGACCGAGCACTTCCACGATGTGGTAACCGTAGCTGGTCTTGGCGATGGTGATGGCACCCACTTTCTCATCGAAGCTGGCGGCGGTGAATTCGGGCACCATCTGCTTCTTGTCGAACCAGTCGTACACGCCACCCTTCTCCTTGGTGTTGCTTCCGGGATCCTCGCTGAACTTCACTACGAGGTCCTCGAACTTGCTGCGGTCGCGCTTCACCACGGTGAGCAGGCTATCCGCGAGTTTCTTCTGCTCGTCCTCACCCTTGCCGTTCTGGGTGCTAAGGAGGATGTGGCGCACGCGTGCCTCGGGCACATCGGCCAGTTCGGTCACCTTCACCAGCTTCCATTGATCACCTTCCTGGTACGGTCCCACCACGGTTCCCACCGCGCCGTTCACGATCAACGAATCGTTCAGCTTGTCGGCGGTGCCTTCGGTGTACGGGGTCTTGTTGAACGCGCGTGAATCGCTGTTGGCCACGATAAAGAGGCTGTCGTTGGTGCTGCTCACCAATCCCTCACGCAGCTCGGCGAGTTCCTTCATGGTGGCGGCACGGTCGGCATCCGAGGCGGTCACCGGGAAGAGTGCGTATTCGAATTTGCGCGCAGCCTGCTGGCGGTACTTGCGGTCGTTCTTGTGCTGGTCGTAGTAGCGACGCAGTTCCTTGTCCTCCACCACATACAGGCTGTCGGCTTCACTGTCGTAACGCTTGGCCACGAAGCTGAAGGTAGCCTTGGTGTTCTTGGCCAGGTAATCGTCCTTGGCCTGGGCGCTGTTCACGTAGATGCTCTTCTTCACCAAGGTGGTGTACTTGCTGTACAAGCGGTTCTCGGTGATACGTCGCTTCTGGATCTCGTGGTAAACCGGTGCGTTGATCTGCACGCTCTGGAAGTATTGCTGCAGTTTCTCGGCGCTCGGCTTGCCGTCCTCACCTTGGAAGTTCGGCTGGTTCTTGAACTCGGGCAGGATGTTCTCCCCGAAACGGATGTCGTCGTATTCGGCCTTGGTGAGGGTGAACCCGGCTTCTTCCACCTGGCCCAACATCACGCGGCTCTTCATCATCTCCTGCCACACGCTGTTGCGCACCTGCTCCTGCATCTGCGTGTTCACCTGCTGGCCGAAGTCGTTGCGGTAGCTCTCCACCTCGTCGTCCACGCGGCGCTCGAACTCGATCAGGCTCACTTCTTCACCGCCCACCGTGCCGATGCTCTGGTCTTCGCGACTCGAACCACGACCACTGAACAGATCGGTGAGGATGAAGGCCGCCATGGCCCCGCCCACCAACACCAACAACAAGCCGCTGCGCTCGCGGATCTTACCAATGACTGCCATTGCCTTTGAGGAATAGGGGTGCAAATATAGGCGGCTGCCCCATACGCCGCTGGACAGGGGCAATTCCCTGATCATCAAGCCATAAACCAGCAACGGAGGACTGTTGACGGGGTTGGTCCCGTGGAGAAGGCCGATGCCAACGTGGCATAGCGCCATCGCACCTCCGACCGGCAGCGCCGCCCGAAGGCCCTGACCTATCGATCCACCGAACGAATTCCAGCGGCCGGGTCGGTGACCTCCAACCGCACCAGGTCCACCCGGCCGTGGATCACCTGCGCCACGGTGAGCCGGAACGGCGGTAGCTCGATCACCTGCCCCTGTTCGGGGATGTCGCCGGTGCTGTGCAGGATGAAGCCGGCCAACGTGTCGTACTCCTCGCTCTCGGGCAAGACCAACCCGTAGGTCTCGATCAGGTGCGTGATCTCGCTGCGTGCGCTGAAGAGGAACTCGTGGGGACCCAAGCGCTCCTCCACTTCCTCGGGCGTATCGTGCTCGTCCTCGATGTCGCCCACGATGGTCTCCACCACATCCTCCATGGTGAGCATGCCGGCCGTGCCGCCGAATTCGTCCACCACCACCGCCACGTGCGTGCGTTGTTTGATGAAGAGTTGCAGCACTTCGTCCGCTGGCATGGTGCCGGGCATGAAGTTCACCGGTCGCATCACCGCGCGGATGGTGCGCGGTTGTTTGAACAGTTCGTAGCCGTGAACATAGCCGATCACATCGTCGATGCTCTTGCGGTACACGAGCAATTTGCTCATCCCGCTTTCCACGAACCGTTCGTGCAAGGTGCTGATCGGTTCGTCCACCTCGATGGCTTCGATCTCGGCACGCGGCACCATCAGATCACGCACCTTGGTGTTGCTCAATTCGAGGGTGTTGCGGAAGTACTCCACCTCGGCGTCCATGCCCTCGTCGTTGGCCTGGTTGGCCGTCACATCCTTCAGGAATTCATCCAGGTCCACGCGCCCGAACGCGATGGTACCAGGCCTGCTCTTCACGCCGAAGATCCGCAGGATGAGCTCGCTAAGCCCGGTCATCACCATCATGGGCAGCCACAGCACCACGAAGAGGATCTGCAGGGGCAGCGCGAAGGCGCTCAAAGTGGTATTGGGATCGATCCGGAACACGGCCTTCGGCAGGAACTCACCCACCACAAGGATGAGCAGGGTGCTGAGCACTGTTTGGGCCACGAGCACGAACGCCGCGCCGTAGCCGAAACCGAGGAGCCAGGGCTGCAGCAATTTGGCCATCAACAGACCGTAGAGCACCAAGGCCAGGTTGTTGCCCACGAGCAGGGCTCCGATCACGCGGGCTGGTCGTTTCAGCATCACCGATACGAGCCGTGCCCAGATGGCGCCCCGGTTGCGCTCCAGTTCGATGTAGAGCTTGTTGCTGCTGACGAAGGCGATCTCCAGACCCGAACACAGGGCCGATACGGCCACCGCGATGATCAACAGGATGAGGTCGGTTCCGGTGAAGGACAAGGCGGATGGCGGTCAACGCCGCTGGCACGAAGATAGGCGCACCAACTACCTGCCGGCGTTGTGCCGATCGTCCAACGCCTCCAAGCGCCCCCGCATGAAGCGGCGCAGGAAGAACATGGCCAGTGCGATGCCCGGGAACCAGAACCAGTTCTTCGCGGCCGCGAAACCATCGGTGTACACGACCACCAGTGCGGCCAACGCGGTACCGATGGCCACCGCGAGCCAGAAGTGCTCCATGAACTTATTCAGCTTGCGCATCGGTCGCTAAGGTATCATCGGGCACGTAGAGCTGGCCGGTGATGCGGTGGATCACGTAGCTGCTGAAGTCCTCGGCGGCGTCCAGCCCCATGCCGTGGATCACATCCGGGCCCCGCTGCACCCGCACGGCCTTGTCCGTTCGCACCCGGGCACTATCCTGGTACCAGGTGAGTTGTTCGGTCTCCAAGCGCTCGCCTTTCTCGTTCACGAACACCACCTGCTCGTACACCTCCATGCGTTTCTCCTTGGGCAGGATGAGCCCGCGCCGCGCCGTGAGCTTGCTCTGCTCCTCGCCTTTCCGGTCGAAGAAGACCAACTCCACACCATCGCTCATCTCAGTGCGCTTGCGTTCACCGGTTGACCATTCCGCGATGCGGCCCGCTCGTAGGCGGTTGGTAACACGCCCGCTATCCGAGTACAGGTATTCCGCGGCGCTGGTGATGCGGTCAGGCGCGTTCAGCTCCACTTCGATGGCCGCCACCTTGTCCAAGTCGTTCTGACAGCCGCACAGCACGGTCGCCATCGCGCACGTAAAGCCGAGGATCTTCATCCACAGGGCCATGGCCGATCAATCGATCCGGCGCTTGCGGAACCAGCCCTCGCGCACATCGGGCGTGATGGTGATGCCGAGCAGGAGCGTGAAGTAGCGCTCGCGGATGAGGCCGTTCTCCACCGTGCCGCGCTCGCCGAATGCCCCGCCGATGTTCAACCGGCTTCGCGTGGTGGTGGCCATCATGGGAACGGAAAGTCCAGCGGTGAAGCTGCGGTCCTGCAATTGCGTGCCGCCCACCTTCAGGTAATCGTTCGTGACTTGCAGTCCAGCGCGGTACACGGTGCGCTTCCAGATGGAGCCGAGGACCTCGTTGGTGGGCCTGTACGAAGCGCCCACGCGCATCGATGTACTGTTGGCTAATTGACCCACAGGTTGGAAGCGCGCGTCGCTTACACTGAGGGTGGTCCAATCGCGTTGGCCGTATTCGGCGCCCACGGTCCACCGTTCGTTGAACACGGTGAAACCCGCACGAAGGCCTAATGGAAGATCAATGCTGCCCGTGAGGTCAGCGACGGAATACGAGGTATCCAGCGGCACCTCCAATCCCGAGGAGCTGAAGCCGTAGGTGTTCGCCACTTCGGTCCGTTCGGCACCGATGCTCACCGGCAATTCCGCGGCTACACCGGCCAGGAAGAAGAGCCCTTCATCGTCCTTGGTGCGGCGCTTCCGCAGATCCCCTTGGTACTGCAGACCCAGATCGGCCGTGGGGTCGCGCAGGAGCAAGGTGCTGGTGATGCGGCTGGCATAGAAGCCCTGCCCCGAAGGGAACACCGCCGACCGGCCCGTTTCGATCCGCCCGAAGAGGTAACCCACGTTGGCCCCCACGGATAGTCGGTGACCGTTGGCGAGCGAATCGCGCTGTTGGCTCACCACCAGTCCAACCCCGATGATCCCCTGGTTCAAACCACCGTCGCCGGTGTAGGTGAAGGTGGACACTCCGGTGCTGCCCGGGATGGATTCCGTTTCTGTGAGGCTATAGTTGACGCGGGATACGGGACGCACGCCCAAGGCCACGCCCCAGCGGCCTTTGCCGAAGGGCAAGCCCAGGGTAAGGCCCATGATCTCCGTTCTACGGCCGAGGCGTTCCGTGGTGCCGTTGGTCAATTGGCTGGTGCGCACACCCAGGCCGGTCTCGAAGGTGGTGCGGTGCAGCGCGGCGTACGAGGCGGGGTTGGCGAACACGGTGCTCACCGGACCCACGGCGGCAGCTCCCAACCCACCCATCATGGCCTGCGCGATGGGGGTGGAACCGACGAATTCCCCCAGGCCGTAGCCAGAATAGGGTGAGCCGCTACCCTGTTGCCCCTGGGCCATCGACCGCATGGGGAGCAGCAGGGCCAGTAGCGCCGCCGAGCGAGCGATGATGAACGAGCAATGCATGGTAGCCTTCCAGGGTGAGGATGGGGAGCGCAAAGATGCCACTTTCCAACCCGCGTACGAACCGCAGGGCATCACCGCCGGTGAGCACAACGACCAAGTCCTTGTGTTCATTGCGCATCCGGCGGATGTAACCCTCCAATTCACCGAGCATGCCGAAGTGGATGCCGGCTGCCAGCGAGGTTTCCGTAGTGGTGCCGATCAACGGGGGTCGTTCAGCGGGCTCCACCAAGGGCAAGCGGGCACTGTAGGCGTGCATGGCTTGGGCGCGCATGCGAAGGCCCGGCGAGATACCCCCTCCGCTGTAAGTGCCATCGGCCTGGCAGAGGTCGTAGGTGAGGCAGGTGCCCAGGTCCACCACCAGGACCGGACGACCCGGGAAACGACGCACGGCCCCTACCGCGTTGGCCAGCCGATCGGCCCCCAAGGTGTGGAGGGTACCATAGGCATTGCGCAAGGGCGACGGTGAAGTGCCTGTGAGCACGGTGGTGGGCGCCCATGTTCCCAAGTGCTCCACGAAGGCTGGATCGGGCGTCGCCGTGGATCCTAGACCGATGCCTTGAAGCCGAACACCACCGATGAAAGCCGCCAACCCGGTGCGATCGTGGTTGGCCATCGGTCCGTGTTTCACCAGCCTATCACCTTGGAACAGCGCCAGTTTGGTGCGGGTGTTGCCCACATCGAGCACAAGATCGAGGCCGACTACTGGCATGGTTCGTTCACTTGTCTATCTTTGCCGCCCTGTTCGCCGATACCGTACCAGCGGGGTGGACAAAGTTCGGTGCCTTAGCTCAGCTGGTAGAGCAATGGATTGAAAATCCATGTGTCCCCAGTTCGATTCTGGGAGGCACCACGAAAAAGGGGCTGTCTCATCCGAGGCGGCCCCTTCGTTCTTTTACATCAACGATCCGGTCAAGGATTCCGCTCCAGCCACTCCTTCACCACGACCAGGTGGCCCTGCTTCACGGGTTCGCGCAGTCGTTTGTTGGTAGCAGTGAAATACTTGTGGCGCTCCAGGAACCGCACCTGCAGTTCGTTCCAATCGCGTTCGGTCTTCAACACGCCGTAGTGTTTCATCTCGGCGAAAAGCGTGCTCCCGATCCGCTCGAAATCGCCGCGCCCGAGGTAGTCCAGATCCGCGTCGCAGAGGATGCGCGCAAGCTTGTTCCGCGGCGCCTGCGGTATCCGGGTGGCCATGATCATGTCGCAGATAAGTTCCACTTGGTCGGCCGAGAATCCGAACTCGGGCAGCTTCTCGCGCACGATGGCACAGCTGGCCTTCTCATGCTCGAGGTCCTGCACAGCGAAACCCGAATCGTGATACAGGGCTGCCACCTTCAACAGGGTCAAGCCCTCGCCGGTCACACCCTCCTGCTCGGCGATGTCCACCGCGCTGGCGTACACATCCAACGTATGCTCCAGGCAATGGTAGGTGCGCGCCTCTGGAAGGTCATCGCGCAGCTTGCGGAGGATGTATGCTCGAGCGGCCTGAGGGTCCATGCGAGCGAGCAAGATAAGAACGCTCGCGAAAGCGCCCCCCTACCTTTGTACACCGCCATGAACCGTTCCTCACGCCGCACCTTCCTCCTCTTCGGTGCGCTCACCCTTTACGTGCTGCTGCAATTCCTCTGGTGGGCCGTGCTGCTGGTGCGCAAAGAGACCGAGCTGGCCGAACTGGCCATGCAGGTGAAACTGCTGGGAGGCTCCACCGACCACCCGCTGGATGATTCCCGTGCCATACGCATGGTCGTTGGCGAAGGCACCGTTTTCCTCGCCTTGCTGCTGGGCATGCTCTTCCTCACGTTCCGCGCCATCCGGCGAGATCTGGCTGCAGCACGCACCCAACGCAACTTCCTCATGGCCGTGACCCACGAGCTACGCACGCCCATCGCAGCCATCAAGTTGCAGTTACAGACCCTACGCCGGTCCGGCCTTTCGCAGGAACAACGCGATGGGCTGCACCACCAGGCGCTGACCGAGGCGGACCGCTTGAACGCCTTGGCCGACAAGGTGCTCATCGCTACTAGCGCGGAAGATGGTGTGATCTCCCTCGATCTGAAAGAGGTGGACGTGATGGATCTGATGCGGAACGTGCTGGAGCGCGCACGCATGCAGATCGCGCCGAACCATCAAGTCCAACTGCAAGGTCCTGAACGGTTCGTGGTGCTGAGCGATGCGCAGGCTTTGCGCAGCATCGCCGACAACCTGATCGAGAACGCCGCGAAGTATGCACCCGGTGGAACACGCATCGCCATCGCCGTGGAGAAAGGGCGTGAAGGATGGCGCCTCATCGTAACGGACGAAGGTCCGGGCATACCCACCGAGGAACATGCTCGCATCTTCGAGCGCTTCTACCGGGGCGGCAACGAAGAGACACGTCAAGCGAAAGGAACCGGATTGGGACTCTACATCGTGCAACGGCTCGTACAGCGTCTCGGCGGGGCCATCGAGGTTCGACACGCCGCACCGACGGGGGCTATCTTCGCAGCCTCGTTCCCCGATCGCTGATGAAGCAGCCCCACAAGGTCGTACTCATTATCATGGATGGCTGGGGCATCGGTGCCGGTGACCGCACGGACGCCGTGGCCGCAGCCGATACACCGTTCATCGATTCGCTCTACCGCACCGCACCGCACGCCACGCTGCTCACCGACGGTTCGCATGTGGGGCTTCCGCCCGGCCAGATGGGCAACAGCGAAGTGGGGCACCTCAACATCGGTGCGGGCCGTGTGGTGTTCCAGGACCTCATGCGCGTGAACAACGCGATCGCCGACGGCAGCTTGGAACGCGACCCGGTGTTGCAGCAGGCCTTCGCACAAGCCCGCGAACCGGGCCGTCGCCTGCACCTGATGGGGCTGCTCTCCGACGGCGGTGTGCATGCCATGCGCGTACACGCCGAAGCGCTCTGCCAGATGGCGCATCGCACTGGTGTGCGCAAAGTCTTCGTCCATGCTTTCACCGATGGGCGCGATGCCGACCCGCGTAGTGGACTGGGCTACGCGGAGCAGTTCCTGAACGGGATCGAAGGCACGGGAGCACGTATCGCCAGCGTCACCGGCCGGTACTTCGCCATGGACCGCGATAAGCGCTGGGAACGAGTGGCCAAGGCGTACGAGAACCTGGTGCATGGCCGCGGCATTCCCGTGACCGATCCGTTGGATGCGTTCCGGAGCAGCTATGCGGCCGGCAAGACGGACGAATTCATCGAGCCGCACGTTGTGGTGGATGCGCAGGGTGCTCCATTGGCCACCATCCGCCCGCATGACGTGGTGATCTGCTTCAACTTCCGCACGGATCGTTGCCGCGAGATCACACAGGCCCTCACCCAACAAGCGTTCCCCGAGCAAGGGATGAGCCCACTCCCCTTGCATTATGTGACGATGACCGAATACGACAGCACCTACCGCGATGTGCACGTTCTCTTCCGCAAGGATGATCTGCGGATGACTATCGGTGAGGTGGTGGCACAGGCCGGGAAGCAGCAGATCCGCATCGCCGAGACCGAGAAGTACCCTCACGTGAGCTTCTTCTTCAGCGGAGGGCGTGAAGCGCCATTCACTGGTGAATCACGGATCATGATCCCCTCACCGAAAGTGGCCACCTACGACCTGCAGCCCGAAATGAGCGCGCAAGGGATCGCCGATGCCATTTGCACCGAACTGCAGAAAGGTGCGGTGGACTTCGTGGCCCTCAACTTCGCGAACCCCGACATGGTGGGGCACACGGGCGTTTTCGATGCCATCGTGAAGGCGGTGGAGACCACGGACCGCTGCGTGCGGCAGGTGGTGGAGACGGGTCGGGCGAACGGTTACTCCTTCGTGATCATCGCTGACCACGGCAATGCGGACAAAGCCTTGAACCCAGATGGAACGCCCAACACGGCACATAGTACCAATCCTGTGCCGGTGATCGTGGTGGATGATCGTCCACTGGCGATCCGCAGCGGCATCCTTGCCGATGTGGCACCGACCATCTTGGCCCTGATGGACATGGAAAAGCCCGCCGAGATGACGGGCTCTACCTTGTTGGTCGGATAGGCTCAGTTCCGCAGGATCGTCAGATGGCCGGTGTACGGCTCGTCGTGACGGTCCACGATGACTTCGTAGAAGTACGTCCCCTCGGGAATTCCAACGGCGCCCCAGTTATTACGGTAGTTGTTCATCTCGAACACCAACTGACCCCAACGGTTGAACACCTTCACCGTGTTCGTCGTGCTCAGGATGCCTTCGATCTCGAACCGATCGTTCTGCCCATCGCCATTGGGAGTGAATACGTTCGGAACGATGATGTCGCACTCGATGGTGACGGTGGAACTCGCTGAGGCGGTGCGATCGCAAGCGTCGGTGGCCACCACCACATACGTACCGGAGGTGAGGAGATCCGCGTAGGCCACGTCCCCGGTCGCACCGGTGTTCCATTCCAATTGCAGGCCACCGAAACCACCACTCGCGAAGGCGGTGATGGCGAGGCTATCCTCGGCACACGGTTCCGTGTAGTTCTGAGTGGTGACCGTGATGGGCGGTGCGTCGAGAATGGTGATGTTGACCGACGCGGTGACCGTGCGCCCGCAGGCATCGGTGAAGCTCGCAGTGATGGTAACGTCCTCATCTTCGTCGGCGATGTTGTCCTCCACGGCTTCGAACGGAACGATAAGATTGAGCAGATCGGCCGGAATGATACGTTGCTGTGGCTGGTCGAAGTCGTTGCCGTTGCTTGCCGATCCGCCGTAAGACATGTTCACGGTAAGCGCACCCTGAACACCGAATGGCCGGATGATGTTGATGTTCGTAGAGGTGCAAGCCTCGGTGACCGTATTCGGCCCCTGAATGGACATGTTGATCGGTGGCGGCGGGAGCAGATCCACCAAGAAGGTAGCCTCCGCCGAATTATCGCAATCATCGGTCACTTCGACAACGTAGGTGGCGGCAGCGGTCGGACTCACAACGAGGGAATTGCCGGTCGTACCGCCTGGCCACGAGAAAGTGTAGGGCGCATAGCCACCGGTAGCCACACCGTTCAGTGTGGCACTACCTCCGCAGGGGATGGTGGACGTAGCGCCGACCGTTACCAGTGCTGGTGCCTGTGTGACCAGGAAGGTGGCATCCACGATGCTGAAGCCCCCGTTGCAGATGGAGACGTCACCCAAGCTCAGGATGAGGCTTTCCGCCACATCGTCATCTTGGAAAAAGACCACGTTGTAGCTAACGGCACTTTCGCCCTCGGGGAAGATGACCTGATCAGGCAGCGCGCTGAAGTCCACGCCGATCTCGGCTTGTCCGTTGATGTTCAGATAGAGGGTATCCGCGAACGCCGTTCCTCCAGAGCGTTCGAAGACGATCGTAACCTCGTAGCAGCTCTCTTGCACGTTGCTGCCATTGACCGTGGGGCCTGGTGCGAAGTATGCGCTGAAAGGGTTCGGAGCGGGCACCACGGTCACCGGCACATCCACGGTGGTGGAGAGGCCGCAATTGTCGTTGATGGTCACTGGGTAGCTCGTATCCGAGAGCGGGGCCACGCTGATCACCGGATCGGTACCCAAGGCACCCCAGTCGAAGGTGTAAGCCCCATAACCGCCGATCACCTCCGGTGTGATGTCCACTGCATCGCCGCAATCCACGCTGAACGCTGTGCCGACCGCGCTCAGGACGGGTGCTTCGTCGATATTGAACGTGAACACGTTCTCGATCGTATCACCCGTGCACTGGGAAAAGCTGGAGACGGTGATCACCACGGTCTCGGCCACATCGCTGTCGATGGGCGCGGTGAACGTGAAGGGGAAGGTGCCCTGACCGGCTGTGAAGATGATCTCTTCGGGGAGCCCAGGAGTGATATCGACCCCATTGGTAAAAGAACCTCCGTAGGCCACTTGGAAGGTGTCGGCCTCGCTCAGATCGCCAAGCCTGAGGAAACTGAGTTCCATATCGAAGCAGCTTTCGAACATGGTGGTGCCCACGATACCAGGACCAGGGGTGAGCGAGGGCACGAATGGAGCACTGGTGAAGCTGCCGCCTTCGAGGAACACACCCGAATCGTAGGCCGTATCCGTATCCCCGAACGAGCCGCCCGCATCGGCAACGGCCAATTTGATGTGGTAGGACTGACCACATTGTACTGCGGCTTTTGCGGTCAGCACGACCGTCATTCCGCCGAACGCGATCGTCGCGCCACCGGTGTTGTTCACGTAATACTCGGGGTTCACGGCGGGGCAGCTCGGATCATCGGGGTTGTTGCCCTGGCCATTATTCACATTCGCGATCGTAACAGGTGTGACACCATCCGGCAGCACAGCGATGTTCACGGCGCCGTTGGTGTAGGGTCCTGCGATACCCGGACCGCTCAAGAAGAACCCGAAAGCGTCGTTGAAAGAACAAACGAACGAAGGGTATTCCTCAGAACCGAAAACGTAATTGAACTTGATGGAATCGCCTACGGGCACGAAGTCGAATTCCAAGATGCTGTAGTTGGTCAGGTTACCACCCATTATGGCTTCCAGGTCCGGGTCATTGCCATTGTTCCCGATATCATCTGAAGAGAAATTGTCTTCAGGTCCGATCGTCGATCCCGGTTCACCAGTGGACAGCAATACACCAAGATCGATCCCGAGATTGCCTACCTGAGTGAAGGAAGCGCTTCCCGGCTGGGCTGTGGCTGGCTCCAACACCCCGTTGTAGGTGATGTTACTCACGGTGATGCCGCTTCCGAGCAGTACATCCTGTACCAGTTGCGTGGGGGTAAGCGTACTGTTCACCACAAGCTGAGCTTGTGCCTGAAGGCCAAAAGCACAAACCGCTGTGCAGAGGACCGAGCGTATCATTTCTGTGCGCATGCGTTTCTAATCCTGTGTTCCTTTCAACAATGTTACTTGTCCGAATCCTTCCATGGATGGCAGGTACAACCCGGCTACTTTGTACTTGTACACGTAGACACCTGTGTTCGCCACACTTCCCCCATTGATCGTACCGGGCCAAAGGTCGTCCATCGAATTCGTGGTGAAGACCTCCGCTCCCCAACGGTCGAAGACGGTCATTTCGAACTCATCGATGTAGTGCCCCACCGGACCGAAGGTGTCGTTGTTGCCATCACCGTCCGGTGAGAACGCGTTCGGGAAGTAGACGTGCGCGGGTGGCTTCAGCAATACGGAATCCATGGCCATGCATCCGTTCGGCGTGGTGACCCGAAGGTTCACCCAATGTTCCTCCAGATCAACGTAGCTGTGGTAGACGTGCTCTTCGCGGTAGCGTGTGCCATCGCCCATGTCCCACACATGGGTCAACGCCTGGGGCAGTGTGGCGGCTCGAAGATGCCAATCGTCCTGGCCCAGATTCTCGGTGGTGATCA
>DAOORM010000013.1:0-16297 GCA_035389265.1 Flavobacteriales bacterium
CACCGAAGCTAGTGGCCCCCCCACGGCCATTCCTATGGGGGCGTGATGAGCGGTCATGGGTGGGACGAACGGTTCGTCACAGGGACGACGGAGCCCGGTCCTGCTTGGAGGTTCCAACTGTGTGGGGGCCGAAGGTGACCCCCAGGGCCGCGGATGAGTGGTCGACATGGAAAAGGCCTCCCGTAGGAGGCCTTTTCGATTAGCTGAGCAGGACCTGTGCTAGCCGCCGATGGTGAAGGTGATACCGTTCACGGTGACCGTGGCCTGGTCGTCGCACGCGCCACTCCCGAAGTCCACGGTGCGCACGGCCAGCGAGCCGGGTGTGATCTGCATGACGCCGCTCACGATGTGCGGGCAGCCGATCTCCACGCGCAACGGGGTGGTGATCAGCATGGAGAAGGGTATCCCGTTGCGGTTCACACCACTTCCGCCACCGCTGATGAGGTACACGTCATCCAGCAGGGCGAGCGTACTGCTGCCCGCGATCCAGGTGCGGGTGCGCTGGTAGCTGTGTGTGCTGGTCCAGCTGCCGTCCGGGGCGGTCACGGTGCCGTTCACGGTCACGGTGAAGTAGGGTTGGCCATCGCCATTGGTGCCCACATTGGTCACCACCTTGCTGCCTTGCACATGGTGATCGTTCACGTAGTAGTCCTGGGGGGTGATGGTGATGACGGTGCCCGGTGCGCGGTAGGGGCCGGTGTAGGTGACCAACAGGCGACCACGGCGGTTGCGGCCATCGTTGCTCAGGCAGTTGCTGGTGCCGAAGTCGATGAGCATGGTGCGTGGGGTGGCCGTGGTATCGAAGGTGATGGACACCGCACAAGGCAGTTCACCATCCTTGTTGGCCGCATCGCTCTGGGCGAGGGCATCGTTGAAGTAGGCCTCCGCGCGATTGTTGTCCACGGCAGCCGTATAGTCGCGGTCCACTGGCGAGTCGGCTTGGTCCTTCCGACAAGCAACCAGTGCAAGGGCGATCAGGGAGAGGTAGGCGAGCTGTTTCATGGTTTGCATGGGTTGCGGGATCATCGTTCCGCACACCTAGGACGCAAGGACCAGGCCAAAGGTTCAGATCGTGCGGTGGAACACCACGAAGCTGAAGGCATGGGCGTGGCGCTCGTCGGCCGCGTGCGGCGTACGTTCCACCTCCTTCCAAGCACGCGTATCCACGACGGGGAAGTGCGTATCACCGGGCACGTTGGCGTGCACCTGGGTCAGGTACAATCGGTCCACCAGGCCCTTGCGGAGGGCTTCGGCGTAGATCTGCCCGCCGCCGATGATGAAGACCTCGGGCTCACCCGCTTCGCGCGCCACGTCCAAGGCGGCCTCCAGTGAGGCGACCACCACCGCACCCGGCGCCTGATAGTCCGGGTTGCGCGTCACCACGATGTTCACCCGGTCCTTCAAAGGGCGGTACTTGGCCGGGATGGTCTCGTAGTTCTTGCGACCGGTGATCACGTGGTGCCCCCGGGTGGTCCGCTGGAAGTACTTCATGTCGTCCGGCAGGTTCCATGGCAGGTCGCTGTCGCGACCGATGGTGCCGTTGTCCGCTACGGCGGCGATGGCGCTGATGATCATCGGAAGGAGGGCGAAGTGGACAGGTTGTTCAAATTCAACCGTGAATGAACGTTCATGAACGTGAATGAAAATGACAGGCGCATTGGTTGCCTGGCATTCCCGTTCATCAACGTCCATTCACGGTCGTATAGGATGCCACCGATCATACGGCGACGTCGGCCTTGATGTGGGGGTGCGGATCGTAGTCCTTCAACGCGAAGTGCTCGTAGCGGAAGGCGAAGAGGTCGGTCACCGTGGGGTCGATCTCCATCCTCGGCAGGGGGCGCGGTTCACGGGAAAGTTGCAGTCGGGCCTGCTCCAGGTGGTTGTTGTACACGTGCACATCGCCGAAGCTGTGGACGAACACGCCGGGCTTCAAGCCGCAGACCTGCGCCATCATCAGCGTGAGGAGCGCATAGCTGGCGATGTTGAAGGGCACCCCCAGGAAGGTATCGGCGCTGCGCTGGTAGAGTTGGCAGCTGAGCTTGCCTTCGGCCACATAGAACTGGAACAGGGTGTGGCAAGGCGGCAGGGCCATGCGGTCCACGTCGGCGGGGTTCCATGCGGTGACGATCAAGCGCCGGCTGTCCGGGTTCTTCTTGATCATCTCCACCACGTTGGCGATCTGGTCGATCACGCGGCCGTCAGGGGTGTGCCAGCTTCGCCATTGGTAACCGTACACGGGCCCCAGGTTGCCGTCCGCATCGGCCCATTCGTCCCAGATCTTCACGCCGTTGTCCTGCAGGTACTTCACGTTGGTATCACCCGCCAGGAACCAGAGCAGTTCGTGGATGATGCTCTTCACGTGGAGCTTCTTGGTGGTCACCAAGGGGAAGCCCTCGCTGAGGTCGAAGCGCATCTGGTGACCGAAGCAGCTGATGGTGCCGGTGCCGGTGCGGTCGTGCTTCTGCACCCCTTCATCCAGGGTGCGTTTGAGGAGGTCGTGGTATTGCTGCATGACGATCCAGGTGCCCTGCGGCACGCTGGGACGAAGGTACCGCCGCGCATGTGGCATGGGATGGGGGAGTTGCTAACGGGTGTTAGCAGCACCCGATCGATGGACTGGAAGCACCATCTGCACGGTTGTCAGAACCCCGCCCCCGGATCCGGAGCCTGCGGTACCGGATCCACGCCCCGCACCCCGTTCCGCTGCGGTTTCTCCGGCGGCGGCGGCCAGCCGGGCAAGGCTTTCAGCAGGCGCTCCTTCATGCGCTCATAGTAGCTCTTGCGGTCGATGGCGAAGGAGATGAGGAAGCCCACCATGGCTGCGTACATCAGTTGGAAGATGGCACTGTGGCGGTCGGTCATCTCTAGCACCAGGATGGCGCTGGTGAAGGGCGAGCGGGTGACCCCGGTGAGGAAGGCGGTCATGCCGGCGAGCACCAGCAGGTTGAACTGACCGCGACTGGGTTCGAAGAGCGGCGCGATCCACCCGCCGATGGCGGCGCCAGCGGAGAGCGCAGGGGCGAAGATACCCCCCGCACCACCGGCGCTGAAGGAGAACATCGGACCCAGGATCCGTGCGCCCACGTTGCCAGCGGTGCCGTCCACCTCGGCAGCGAACAGGTACTCCTCCAACAACGCGTTGCCGGAGCCGATGGCGTGCGGGCCGAGGAACCAGACCGTGAGCGCGAACAGGAACGCACAACCCAGCGCGAAGGCGGCTTGGGGCAACCAGCCCGCGAGGGTGCGCCGGAACTTGTCGAAGGCCAGCAGGATGCGGCAGAAGATCGCCCCGGTGGCGCCGGAGATCACGGCGATGAAGAGGATCTTGTACATGAAGGAGAAGGTGGCCGGTTCCAGCTTGGGGTAGCCCAACATCAGGTAGGGGCCCAGCAGCCACTGCGCGGTCATGCCGCTGAGGATTACGGCGGTGAGCACCGCCGTACGGAACTGTGCCATATGGGTCTTGGTGAGCTCCTCCACGGCGAAAACGATACCACCCAGCGGGGTATTGAACGCCGCGCTCAATCCGGCCGCGCCCCCGGTCACCATCATGATCTGGCGGCTCACGCGGGGCCAGAAGGGCGGCAGCAGCTTGTGTACGGTGCGGTAGATGCTACCGGCGATCTGCAAGGTCGGTCCTTCGCGTCCGATGGCCCCGCCGCCCAACACCATGGTGAGGCTGCTGGCGATCTTCACCAGGATGATGCGCACGTTGAGGAAGCGCCAAGAAGCATCGCGCTTCTTCTCGGTGGCCACTTCGATGGCGGCCATCAGTTGGGGGATGCCGCTACCACCGGCGAGCGGTGCAAGGCGGCGCACCAATCCCCACGCGACCAGGAAGCTGATGGGTGCGGTGAGGAAGATGAGCCTACGGTCGTAGCTGAGGATGGCGAGGTTGGCATCCTCCATCAGGTGGAAGAGCTTGGCATAGCCCACGGCCACCAGTGCGGTGAGGATGGCCGAGATCTGATAGGGTAGCGCGAGCAGCACCAACTCCTTGGCACGGCTCTGCAGCAGCGACTGGCGCAACCGTTCGAGCAGCCCTGACAGGAAGGCTCGGACCTTGGACGTGATGGTGTCGTAACGGGACGAGGACATGCGCGGCCAAAAGTAGCCGCACGTGCAGGGCCGCTCGCGGCGGTTCTCCGCAAGTGATCAACACCCGTTATTGACCGAGCGGCTTCAGGTCCACGAGGGAGAACCGGTATTGTGTGCCGCGGTCGTAGCTTTTCACCAGGGCGCGTGTGCCACCGGGTTCCACCAACACCCCCATGGTACAGGGGGCGAAGTCGTTCTCGTTCAAAAGGAGGGTGCCTTCCTGGCGCACCTCTCCCGCCGCGCTGACCACTGCGGCCTTCAGCACCAGCGGTTCGGCGGGCTTCAGCTCCTTGGTCCCTGACGCTTCCGTACCGGCCTTCATGATGGCGTCCAGGCCGCGCGGGGTGTGTGCGAAGAGCACCAGGTGGTCCGCGTTCAAGGACATGCGGGCCACACCGTCGTAGGATTGTCCGGCGGTGGTCATCACGGCACGGTCCAGCACACGTTGCCAGCCGATGCTGTCGTTGGCCAGCACCTGGCTCACACGCACACCACCGCCCAACCGGCGCATGGCGATGGCCTCGCCCATGGGCAGTTGGAAGTTGGTTTCCAGGAAGGTCTCCACCACCACCAGTTCGTTGTTCGGCGCGGCGATCAGGTCCACCACCTCGTCGGGCAGTTTCGCGGTGCGTGATACGGGTTTGCGGGGGTCGGCAGCGGGGTCGCCATAAGGCATCAGCTTGGCCCGTCGGATGGAGGGCAGGCGTTGCGCCAGCACCGGCGTGGGTTTCAGCTTGGGGTCCTTGGGGTCGAAGGTGATGACCTGGCCGGGTTGCCCGGTGAGCGCGCCGTAGCGCACCGCGATGGAGACACGGCCATCGTTCCGGTCCAGCATGCGCGCACTGCTCACGAAGTTCTTGTCCAGGAGCACATCGTGTACCGTACTGCCACCATCGCTCACCGTGGTCAGGTGCAACTCGTGGCAGGCCTTGTCACCCAGCTGCTCATCGCTCTTGCACTGGAACACGTAGGTGAGCAGCCGCACGGTACCGTCGTTGGCCACACTGATCTGATGGATGCTGCTCTTGGCATCCTCGTAGGGAAGTTCCACGGTGTTCGTGCTCCGGACGGTGCCATCACCGTTCAACAGCGCCATTCCGAAGCGTTTGTTGCCCTTGCCATTGTGCGTGTAGTGGTTCAGGAGCCAGGTGGTGCCATCGGCCGAGCGTAAGAGTCGTTCGTGCTGGGCATAGGCCAGGCCACGGGTGAAGAGGATGGGGTCCGGCAAGGGGCGGTCCACCAGGGTGAAGGCGGGGTCGTTCACATAGGCGATGTCGAAGCTCGCCAGCTGTTGGGGGCTACCCAAGCTGAGGGTGCCGCTGGTGTTCACCGGGCACAACGCGAACGAGCTGCCTTTCTTGGTGGAGGAGACGAGCAGGACCTGTAACTGGTCCTGTTGAACGAGCGGCCGCACGCCGGTCCATTTCTGACCATCGATGAGCACATCCTTCAACAGGAGCTCCTCGCTGGGTAGGAGCTGGGCATCGAGGCGGACCACCTTGGGGGTCAGGCCTTCCTCCGCGTAAAGCACATGGCGACCATCGGCAGCGAACAGGCCATCGACCACGGTGAAGAGGTCGCCCGTGGAGCCCTTCAACTCCTTGGTGAAGGGTTTGCCGTGCTGCACCAGCGTGGATTGTGCTAAGGCCGACGCTGTGGCCAGGAGGAGCAGGAGCGGTAGGATGCGGGAACGCATGGGGTGGGGGATGGGAGCGTGAAGGTAGGGGAGGCGGTCCCGTACCGGCGCTTGGAACGCAGCGCTCAGATCAACATGCCCACGATGGTGGCACTGAGCAGGGAGGCCAACGTTCCACCGAGCAATGCGCGGAACCCGAACTCGCTGAGCCAGGCCCTGCGGCTGGGCGCCAGCGATCCGATACCGCCGATCTGGATGCCGATGCTGGCGAAGTTGGCGAAGCCGCAGAGCATGTAGGTGGCCATGACGATGCTGCGCTGGTAGGTGAACAGGCCCTCGCTCTTCATACGCGCCAGGCTCTCGTAGCCCACGAATTCACTGGCGATGATCTTCTCGCCCACCAGTCGACCGGTGAGGGTGATGTCCTCGGTGGCCACACCGATGAGCCACATCAATGGCGAGAACAGGTAGCCAAGGAGGAACTCGAGGGAAAGTCCCTTGAAGTTGCCGTTCGACACCGAGGCCACCCAGCCATTGATCCCGAGCGCATCGCCCAGCTTCATGAAGCCGTAGTTGGCCATGGCGATGAACGCGAAGAACACCAGGAGCATGGCACCCACGTTGGCGGCCAGCTTCAGGCCTTCGGTGGTGCCGTTGCTCATGGCATCGAGGAAGTTGCTTCCCACCTGCTCCATGCTCACTTCCATCTTCTGCTCGATGGGTTCGGTCTGTGGGAACAGGATCTTGGCCACCACCACGGCCCCCGGTGCAGCCATGACGCTCGCGGTGAGCAGGTGCTTGGCGAAGAACAAGCGGAGCACGGGGTCATCGCCGCCCAGGAAGCCCACGTAAGCCGCGAGCACCCCGCCCGCCACGGTGGCCATGCCCGCGGTCATCACCAGGAAGATCTCCGAACGGTTCATCTTGTCCAGGTAGGCCTTCACCATCAGCGGAGCTTCGGTCTGGCCCAAGAAGATGTTTCCAGCCGTACTGAGGCTCTCGGCCCCGCTCAGCTTCATGGTCTTGTTGAGCGCCCAGGCCAAGGCATACACCACCTTCTGGATCACGCCGAGGTAGAAGAGCACGCTGGTGAGCGCACTGAAGAAGATGATGGTGGGCAGGATCTGCAAGGCGAAGATGAAGCCCACGCTCTGCACGTTCATCAGGTCGCGGAACAGGAACTCACTGCCGATGCGGGTGAAGTCGAGGACCTTCACGAAGAGCTTGCCCACCACCTCGAAGGCGAACTGAACGGGCGGTACGTACAGGATCAGCAGCGCCATGACCAATTGGAACGCGAGCCCGATGCCCACCACCTTCCAGTCCACCTGTTTGCGTTTGGCACTGAACGCCCAAGCGATACCGATGATCGCCAGCATGCCCAGAATGCCGCGCCCGATGGTCATAGCGGAGGCACCGGTGAGCGGCGCGGCTGTGTGTTGAGCGAGCACCGGGATCGGAAGCAACAGCAGCAGAGTGAGCAGGGCTCGGAAAGGGGATCGCATCGTGTTAAGGGCTAAGGGAATGGCGAAGATGCTGTTTGCACGTGAACCGCGCAACACCCTTACGTACATGGGTCAGTTCGAACCCTCGCGCTTCTTGATCTCGTCGCGCAGTTTGGAGGCCCGCTCGTAATCCTCATCGTTGAGCGCCTCCTCCAGCAGTTCCCGGAGTTCCTCCACGGTGGCGGCCCGCTTATCCCCCTTGGTCGAGGACTTCTTCTCGGAGGCTTCCGCAGCCTCCTCCTCCTCTTCACCTTCCTCCACCTTCAGGCCGGCAGCGCTCAGGATGAATTCATAGGTGTGGATGGGGCAATCGAAGCGCAACGCCAAGGCGATGGCATCGCTGCTCCGCGCATCGATGGCCACTTCCAGGCCATTCTGCTCCACCACCAACTGCGCATGGAAGATCCCTTCCACCAGGTCGTTGATGATGACCTCCTTCAACGTGAACCCGAGGGTATCGCTCACGTTCTTGAACAGGTCGTGGGTGAGTGGGCGAGCCGGCTTGATATTCTCCACCTGGATGGCGATGGCCTGGGCCTCGACACCACCGATGATGATCGGCAGGCGACGGTCGCCATGCACCTCGGAGAGGATGAGCGCGTAAGCCCCCGCGTGGGTGTGGCTGTAAGTGATCCTGAGGAAGCGCAGCTCGACCTTCTCCATGCAACTCGCGAACGGGCCGTGAAGATAGGGGTTCGCGGAGGAGTTGTCCGAGGAGGAGTTGTCAGTTGTCAGACAGCCTCATTGGAGAACTCGAGGAAAAGCCGACCAGCCATGGGGCGTGTACAAGGCCGCACAAGACGCACCAAGCTCTCGGCTTCCACCCTGACAACTGAGAACGGACAACTACCCCCACTACCGCTCCGCGTTCAGTTTCTTGGCGGCTTCGATCAGTTTGGGCAGCACCTCGAAGGCATCGCCCACGATCCCGTAGTCGGCTGCTTTGAAGAAGGGCGCTTCGGGGTCCTTGTTGATCACACAGATGACCTTGCTCTGGTTCACACCGGCCAGGTGCTGGATGGCACCACTGATTCCGATGGCGATGTACAGGTTGGGTCGGATGGCCACGCCGGTCTGTCCCACGTGCTCGTGGTGTGGGCGCCAGTGCATGTCGGCCACCGGGCGGCTGCAGGCGGTGGCGGCTCCCAATAGGGTGGCCAGCTCCTCCACCGGACCCCAATGCTCCGGTCCTTTCATGCCCCGGCCAGCACTCACCACCAGTTCCGCTTCGGGCAGGGGGATGCCGGTACCGGCCTTCCGCACTTCCTTCAACATGATACGTACGGGACCCAGGTCGCCTTGGAATTCCTCCACAACAGCGCTGCCGCCGGTGTTGGCGATGGGCACCGAGTTGGGCATGAGGCTGATGACCCGTGAAGCACTGGTCACCTCCACGGCTGCCTTGGCCTTACCGCTGAACACGTTGCGCAGGAACTTGCCGTCCACGGGCAGTCCCAATGCGCCGGCCACATGACCCGCCTTCAAGCGCGCGGCCACACGGGGGGCTACGGCCTTGCCGGTGGCATCGCTCACACAGACGATGGTGGTGGCACCCTCCTTGGTGGCCACATCGACCACCAGACGGGTCAGTTGCTGGCTATCCAGGGTGGTCACCTGGCGTGCTACGATCACCTTGCCGGCACCATTGGCGCCCAAGGTCTCCAGGTCCTTGCCGTCACCGAAGGTCACGGCGGTCACGGGTCCACCCGCCAATTGGCTGGCGTAGGTCACGGCCTCTTGCGCGGCCTTGGGGATCTTGTTGCCCCGGGTATCGATGAATACGATCGTGCTCATTTGGAAAGGTTGTCGGGGCGGGAAATTTCCCGCCCGTAGCGATGGTTCTTGTTCAGATCACCTTGGCTTCGGTGTGCAACAGCTCGATCAACTTGCCCGCCTCCTCTGCGGGGATCATCTTCACCGCGCCCTTGGCAGGCGGCAGTTCGAAGCGGATCGTTCCACCCACGTTGTCCACGGCGGTGGCGGGCACCACGGTGAGGGGTTTGGTGCGTGCGGCCATGATGCCGCGCATGTTGGGGATGCGTTGCTCGGCCATGCCTTTGGCGGCACTCAATACCAGTGGTAGCGGGGCGTTCAGCACTTCCACCCCGCCGGGTATGTCACGCTCCAGCGTAGCGACCCCACCCGCCACCTCAAGCTTGCTGGCCATGGGCACATAGGGCAGGTCGAGCAATTCGGCCACCATGGCACCCACCTGGCCACCGTTGTGGTCGATGGTCTCCTTGCCGGCGATGATCAGGTCGAAGCCCTTGTCGGTGGCATAGGCGGCGATCAGTTCCGCCACTTGCAGCGCTTCCGTGGGCTGGGCGTCCACCCGAACGGCATCGTCCGCACCGATGGCCAGACCCTTGCGGATGGTAGCATCGGTATCCGCACCACCCACGGTGATGGTGGTGACCGAACCGGCTCCAGCGGCCTCCTTCAGTTCAAGGGCGCGCACCAAGGCATACCATTCATCGTAGGGGTTCACGATGAAGGTGACGCCATTGCCGTCGTACTGGGTGTTGTTGTTCGTGAAGGCGATCCGGGCCGTGGTATCGGGCACCTGGCTGAGAAGGACGAGGATCTTCATGGTATCGGATGAACGGGGAAGGCGACCACTTGTTCACGCGTGGATCGCAACACCGGGCCGCGAATTTAGGTCGTGTGGAGCGAACGGTACCGCTCACGGCCGGATCGGTGGTGTTCCCGTCACCGGTCGCCGCTAACTTCGCCCCCCCAAGCAAACGACCATGCGTACCGTCCAGTTCCGCGAAGCCATCAACGAGGCCATGAGCGAAGAGATGCGCCGTGACCCGAACGTCCTTCTCATGGGCGAGGAGGTGGCCGAGTACGACGGTGCCTACAAGGTGAGCAAGGGCATGCTGGCCGAATTCGGCCCCAAGCGGATCATCGATACGCCCATCGCTGAACTGGGCTTCACCGCTATCGCCGTGGGTGCGGCCATGAACGGCCTTCGCCCCATCGTGGAGTTCATGACCTGGAATTTCGCGGTGCTCGCCAGCGACCAGATCATCAACCACGCGGCCAAGATGCTACAGATGAGCGGTGGCCAGTTCCATGTGCCCATCGTGTTCCGGGGCGGCAACGGCAGCGCCGGACAACTGGCCGCCACCCACAGCCAGAGCTTCGAGGCCATGTACGCGAACGTGCCCGGCCTGAAGGTCATCACACCGTATACCCCGTATGATGCCAAGGGTCTTCTGAAGGCCGCCATCCGCGACAACGATCCGGTGCTCTTTATGGAGAGTGAGCGGATGTACGGGGACAAGGGCGAGATCCCCGATGGCGAATACCTGTTGCCCATCGGCAAGGCCGATATCAAGCGCGCCGGTAAGGACGTCACCATCGTCAGCTTCGGCAAGATGATGAAGGTGGCCTTGGGCGCTGCGGAGGAATTGGCCAAGGAAGGCATCGATGCCGAGGTCATCGACCTGCGGACCATCCGCCCGATGGACCATGCCACCATCCTGTCCAGTGTGCGCAAGACCAACCGCTTGGTGGTGGTGGACGAGAACTGGCCTGTGGCCAGCATCAGCAGTGAAGTGGCCTATCGGGTGCAGAAGGATGCGTTCGATGCCTTGGATGCACCAGTGCTGCGCGTGTGCCAAGCCGACACGCCCTTGCCCTTCACCCCCACGCTCATCGACGCAAGCCTACCGAGTGTGGAGCGCACGGTGCGTGCGGTGAAAGAGGTGATGTACCTAGTGAAGTAGGCGGCGAGACCAAGCCATAGGACTCCGGAGAGCTTGTGCCCGGCGCGGACGAGGCACCATATTCCAAGCATTCCCCTATTTTTGCGCCCCTGCACTGCAAAGGGTAGTGCTTTTCCGCTGAATAACAGGATGTTAACGAACGATTCAACCGAACATGGGAAGTGAACTGATGTACTACATCCCCCTGATGGGTGTGGTGGGCCTGGTGGTGATGATCGCCAAGGCCATGTGGGTGAACAAGCAGGACGCAGGCGATGCCAACATGCAGGAGCTGGCGGGCTACATCGCCCGCGGTGCAAGCGCCTTCCTGAAGGCGGAGTGGAAGGTGCTTGGCGTGTTCGCAGCGATCGCAGCCGTGTTGCTCGCTTGGAGCGGTACCCTGCACCCCAATAGCGACTGGGTCATCGCCATCGCCTTCGTGATCGGTGCCTTCTTCAGCGCTTTCGCCGGTTGGATCGGCATGAGCATCGCCACCAAGGCCAACGTGCGCACCACGCAGGCCGCGCGCACCAGCCTCGCGCAAGGATTGAAAGTGAGCTTCAACGGGGGTACCGTCATGGGCCTTGGTGTGGCAGGTCTCGCTGTGGTGGGCCTCAGCACCTTGTTCATCGTGTTCCTGAAGATGTACGTGGGCGATGCGGGTGCCAATGGCTTGGAGATGATGAAGTGCCTGGAGGTGCTCGCAGGCTTCAGCCTCGGTGCCGAGTCCATCGCGCTCTTCGCCCGTGTGGGTGGTGGTATCTACACCAAGGCTGCCGATGTGGGCGCCGACCTTGTGGGAAAGGTGGAAGCCGGCATCCCAGAGGATGACGCACGCAACCCCGCCACCATCGCCGACAACGTGGGCGACAACGTGGGCGATGTGGCCGGTATGGGCGCCGACCTCTTCGGTAGCTATGTGGCCACCATGTTGGCCACGATGGTGCTGGGCCGTGAAGTGGTGAGCGCCGACAACTTCGGCGGCATGGCCCCGATCCTGCTTCCGATGGTGATCGCAGGTCTCGGTGTGCTCTTCAGCATCATCGGCACCTTCTTCGTGAAGATCAACAAGGACAGCGACAGCGTGATGAACGCGCTCAACCTGGGCAACTGGAGCTCCATGCTGTTGGTGGCGATCAGCAGTTATTTCGTCGTGGACTGGATGTTGCCCGAGACCATGCAGTTCGTGCGCAACGGTATCTCCGTGGAAGTGACGAGCATCCGGGTGTTCTATGCCATCATCCTCGGCCTGGTGGTGGGTACGTTGATGAGCATGGTGACCGAGTACTACACCAGCATGGGTCGTCGTCCGGTGGACAGCATCGTGCAGAAGAGCGGAACGGGTCACGGCACGAACGTGATCGGTGGATTGGCCATGGGTATGGAGAGCACCGTGCTCCCCATTCTGATCCTCGCTGCGGGCATCTGGGGTTCGTTCACCTTGGCGGGCATGTACGGTGTGGCGATCGCCGCGGCCGGCATGATGGCCACCACGGCCATGCAGTTGGCCATCGACGCCTTCGGCCCCATCGCCGACAACGCGGGTGGTATCGCCGAGATGAGTGGTCTGCCGAAGGAAGTGCGTGAGCGTACGGACAACCTGGACGCTGTGGGTAATACCACCGCGGCTACCGGCAAGGGCTTCGCGATCGCTTCTGCAGCGCTTACCGCGCTCGCCTTGTTCGCAGCGTACGTAGGTATGTCCGGCATCACCGGTATCGACATCTACAAGGCCGATGTGTTGGCCATGCTGTTCGTCGGTGGAATGATCCCCTTCTTCTTCAGTTCATTGGCCATCAGCGCCGTGGGCAAGGCCGCCATGGATATGGTGTACGAGGTGCGTCGCCAGTTCCGCGAGATCCCTGGGATCATGGAGGGTAAGGCCAAGCCGGAGTATGAGAAGTGCGTGGCCATCAGCACCAAGGCCTCCATCCGCGAGATGATCGCACCGGGTGCCCTCGCATTGTTGTCGCCGATCATCGTGGGTTTCCTGGCAGGCCCTGAAGCATTGGGGGGATTGCTGGCCGGTATCACGGTGAGCGGTGTGCTCATGGGTATGTTCCAGAACAACGCAGGTGGTGCATGGGACAATGCCAAGAAGAGCTTCGAGAAAGGGGTGATCATCGATGGCAAGGAGTTCAAGAAGGGCAGTGAGCCCCACAAGGCAGCAGTGACCGGTGATACCGTGGGTGATCCGTTCAAGGACACGTCGGGTCCCTCGATGAACATCCTGATCAAGTTGACCTCCATTGTGGCCTTGGTGATCGCACCGCACATCAATGAAGGTGGGCATACGGTTCCTACCATGGATACCGATGTCACCGAGCAAGGCGTGGACGCCACCGGCCATGGTGACGGACATGGACATGGTCACGGCGATCATTCCGGACCTGGGACCGGCACCGGTTCCACCGGAGATGGTGCTGCGGAGCGCGACAGCCTTGACCAGCTGAACGTCCGCAAAGGCTTCACCACCAAGCTGATCACCGGATTCGAAGTTGTGGGTGATAGCCTGGGATTGGAACATGACCTCATGCTCTTCATCCAGCGCGCCATTCCGACCGATAAGACCACGTGGATGGCATTCGATCAGGTGGCCTTCGCTGATGGTGCTGCCGCGCTCAACACAGGTTCGAAGCAACAGATCGTGAACATCGCCGAGATCCTCCGTGCGTTCCCCACGCTGGAGTTGGAGATCGGTGCACAGGCCGATGTGCTCGGTCAGCAGCGTGCCGATGCGATCATGGCCGGATTGGTCGTCAAGGGCGTGGCTCCTGCGCGCCTTGTGGCAAAAGGCTATGGCGCTGACGCTCCGTTCGCGAGCAAGCCGCTCTACCTCGGACGCCCGGCCACCAAGGGGGCTGCGCTGCGGGTGAGCCGCCGTTGAACCGTTGTGGATCCTCACCGAAGGGGCTGGCCGAAAGGACGGCCCCTTCGTCATTTCATACACGGACCGCAAGGGTGGGACCGGCACCGGTCATGGACACCGAACTGCAATGCGCATGGTAGTGAAGACGGCAAGAAGAGGAACGTGCCGAAGGAATGATCGGATCGTCAGGGAGCGGAGGCCGCCACACGCTTTTGGATGCTTCGCATCCACGAACTGCTCAGCGCTTCTTCGTCACACCCTTCCCGGTCGTCTTGGCTGCGGACTTGGCGGGTGGCAGTGCAGTGGCCTTGGCCTTCAGCACTTTCACAGGCGTTGTTTCCATCGGGAACAGACCGTGGATCTCCGCGTCGATGCGTGAAATGATCTTGCCGAGGTCCTCCTGGTCGGTATGGAACCGGTTGTCCTCCACATCGATCACGAGCAGCTTGCCTTTGTCATAGGTCTGGATCCAGGCCTCGTAACGCTCGTTCAAGCGCATCAGGTAGTCGATGCTGATGCTGTTCTCATAATCGCGTCCACGCTCGGCGATCTGCTTCACCAACTTGTCCACTGGTGCCTGCAGGTAGATCAACAGGTCGGGCGGGGTGATCGCGTTGTCCATGTTCTGGAACAGCCGGAAGTAGTTCTCGAAGTCGCGCGTGGTCATCAGTCCCATGGCATGCAGGTTCGGGGCGAAGATGAACGCGTCCTCGTAGATGGTACGGTCCTGGATCACGTTGCGGCCACTCCGACGGATCTCCAACAACTGTTCGAAACGACTGTTGAGGAAGAAGATCTGCAGGTTGAAGCTCCACCGCTGCATGTCCTTGTAGAAGTCGAACAAGTACGGGTTGTTGTCCACCGCCTCTTGCAATTGGTCCCATTTGTAGTGCTTGGCCAACAACTGGGTGAGGGTGGTCTTGCCTGAACCGATGTTGCCTGCGATCGCGATATGCATGGAGTGGGACGTTGACTGTGAGCGGACCGCGAAGATATCCGCCACGTGACGCGCGGGCCATGATGTGGAAAAGTCGTTGACCTCAACGCTGGAGGACCGCGATGCGATCATCAAGCAGGACATAGGTCCGGCCCCGTTCCACCCGCACGTCACGCAACGTGGTAAGCGTGCCTTCGATATCCACGTTGTGGATATCGAAGGACCTTCGGTCATAGGTACGGTGCATTCCTGCCACAAGGTGATGGATGGATCCTCCGCGTACCTCGAAACTGCTCACCTCCTTCAATGGAATGGTACGGTCATAGGTGCCGAAGAGGTCGAAGACCAGGATGCCTTCCGAGGGTACGTTCACATACAGTCGGTTATCGTGTTCCTGCATGCCGGTGGGTCGCACCGCGAATCCCAACAATTGGTCAAGACGACCCGTGTTGGCGAGCGGGCGTAGCTGGGCATCCACCCGCACCAGTTCCATCTCACGGTCATTGAAGAACCAGAACGCGTTCTGAACGCTCATGCAAGCCAACGAGACTTGCTGAAAACCACTCCGGGCCAGGTTCAGCACGGTCTGCACGCTGAGCGTATTGTCCAGCACCGCCAGCTGTCCTTGCTCCGCGGAGAAGAGCATGGGCTTCAAGGAGTAGAACGCATCCATCTGGGTGATGCGCCCCATCGTCTTGACACTGTTCCGAGCCACCTCATGGCCTTGGGTGTCATACAACGTGAGCACATCCCCGGAGATGGCATAGACGTTACCCAGTTCATCCGTCGTGAAGGTATCGAAGGTGCCGGGGATGGAATGGAGTTCCTGTGACCGGACGCCCTGTCCACCGAGTACCAATGCCAGGAGGGATATGCCGTACCGTATGGTCATACGGCCTCCAGGTTCAGAATGGATTCCACGATGACCCGATCGTTGCTCAGCCGCGGCACCTTGTTCTGTCCGCCGAGCTTCCCCCGTTGTTTCAGCCAGACATGGAACGTTCCGGGTGCCACATGATGCACCACGGGGGGCCTCAAGGCCATGTCGCCCTTGCGCTTGGCGTCGTAGTCGGAGTTGTGGGCACGCATGGTGGCATCCATCACGTGCACGAACCGCGCCAGATCATCGGGTGGCGTGGCGAACTCAACGACCCATTCATGTCCCCCTCGCGCCGCTTCATCCATGTACACCGGACCGGCAGTGTATTCACTGATGACCGCCCCCGTGGCTGCGCAAGCGGCTTCCATGCCACGGTCCGCATTGTCCACGATCAATTCCTCGCCGAACGCGTTGATGAAGCTCTTCGTGCGACCGCTGACCTGGATGCGATAGGGTTTCACACTGGTGAACCGCACGGTATCCCCGGGCATATAGCGCCACAGGCCACTGTTGGTGCTGATCACCAACGCGTACTGGACACCGACCTCCACCTCATGGAGAAGCAGGGTACTGGGCGATGGGGACCCCATTCGGTCGAGCGGAAGGAATTCGTAGAAGATGCCGTAGTCCAGCATCAGGAGCATATCATCGGCGCCACG
>DAOORM010000014.1:0-16236 GCA_035389265.1 Flavobacteriales bacterium
GATAGGCCTCATCAGCGAAGATCTCGAAATCGGTGATCTCGTTGAAGGGGCAGCCCGTGCCGTCGTCGCAAGGTGCTCCTCCGAACTGGGTGTTGAAATCAACCCATCCTGACGTGGGTGAGGGGTTTATCCAATCGGTACACTGGGCTTGCGCGCCCAGCGTGGTTCCGACCAGAATGCCAGCTGCGAACAGCTTGGCGAATAGGTTTCGGGTAGTGTTTTTCAAGTTCGCTCTGTTTAGGGTCTTGGGACGAAGATAAGCGCCGCCGGAGATGAGCGGTTGAGGTGGTGACCAACCGCGTTAGGCGGCCATGTGCGACCTTTGCCACCGCAAACCCTTTTTCATGCAACTCATCACCGTAGGAACCGTTGCCTTCGACCGTATCGAAACCCCGTTCGGCGTGGCCGAAAAGACCGTGGGTGGTGCCGCCACGTACATCTCCCTGGCCGCCTCCGTCTTCTTGGAGAAAATGGGTCTGGTGAGCGTGGTGGGTGACGACTTCCCAGAGCCCGTCATGGACCAGCTCCGCGAGCGTGGTGTGAACCTTGATGGGTTGGAGGTGCTGAAGGGCAAGGAGAGCTTCTTCTGGGCCGGCCGGTACCACTACGACATGAATAGCAGGGACACCTTGGAGACCCGCCTGAACGTGTTGCTGGAGTTGGACCCGAAGCTGCCCGCTGAGTACCGCAAAGCACCGTATGTGATGCTCGGCAACCTGGACCCCACCGTGCAAGGCAAGGTGTTGGATCAGATGGACCAGCGCCCGGCCCTCGTGGTGATGGACACCATGAACTTTTGGATGGATAGTGCGCTGGAGAAACTCAAAGAGGTGATCGCGCGTGTCGATATCCTGACCATCAACGATGCGGAGGCCCGCCAGCTGAGCGGCGAGCACAGCTTGGTGAAGGCCGCCTCGAAGATCCTGGCCATGGGACCGAAGTATCTGGTGGTGAAGAAGGGGGAGCATGGAGCGCTGCTCTTCGGCCAAGGGCGGGTGTTCTTCGCTCCAGCACTGCCGCTGGAAGACGTGATCGACCCGACCGGCGCAGGAGACACGTTCGCGGGTGGATTCATCGGCTTCTTAGCGCGTACGCAGGACCACAGCTTCGACAACCTGAAGCGCGCCATCATCGTGGGCAGCGCTATGGCGAGCTTCACCTGCGAGAAATTCGGGATCGAGCGCCTGCTGGAGATCAGCCGCGAGGACATTGACGAACGTATCCAACAATTCGTGGAACTGGTGGACTTCGATATCGAGTTGGTGGAGGGCTAAGCCATCCGCTTCGCCACCTCGTCCCAGTTCACCACCTGCCACCAGTTGGCCACGTATTCGTTGCGCTTGTTCTGGTACTTGAGGTAGTAGGCGTGCTCCCACACGTCGAGCGCGAGCAGCGGCTTCCCCTTTAGTTCGCTCACGTCCATCAAGGGGCAATCCTGGTTGGGGGTAGATCCGATGGCCAGTTCGCCGTTGCGTTCCACCAACCACGCCCAGCCGCTGCCGAATCGCTTCATGGCCGCCTCGGTGAAGAGTTCCTTGAACTTCTCGAACGAACCGAAACCGGCATTGAGCGCATCGAGGACTTTTCCTTCAGGCGAGCCTTTACCGCCGGGACCCATCACTTGCCAGAAGAAGTTGTGGTTCCAAGTGCCTCCGGCGTTGTTGCGCACCTTGGCGCTGAAGGAGCCCACCCGGGCGAGCAGATCGGCCTCATCCTGGGCCTGCACCCCTTCCGCAACCATCGCCTCGTTCACATTCTTGACATAAGCTGCATGGTGCTTCGCGTAGTGGATCTCCATGGTCTGCGCATCGATGGAGGGCTCCAATGCACCATAGGCGTAACGCAATGGGATCTGCGCCAGCTGAAGCGGCGGTGCTGTTGGAGCCGTTGTGGATCCATCGCTTTCGCCGGTATTCTCCGCGGGCGCGTTACACGATGCAGCGCCAGCCAAAGCAGGGCCGGCCACGAGGGCGCCCAAGGAGACTTTCAGTGAACGGGAAAGGAATTGTTTGCGGTCCATGGTGCCAAGGTAGTACGGTCCAAGGGCAGCAGCGAAGGATGGAACCGAGACCCGGCTCCGCCGAAGCGGCTACGCGCAGGCGCAGTGACGCTGATCGAACCAATGGGCGCTGTTCCAGGCCCGACCCGATCGAGTTGCTCGGGCGATCGATGCTTGGCGCGGACTAACCGAAACTCACGAGCAGTTGGCCCTTCTCCACCGCCTTGCCCTTCTCCGCGTGGACGGCAGATACAGTCGCGTCGCCCGGGGCCTTGATCATGTTCTCCATCTTCATGGCTTCGAGCACCAGGATGGGGTCGTTCTTCTTGACGACATCACCGGGCTTCACGATGATGTTGAGCACCATGCCCGGCATGGGGGCTTTGATCTCCTTCACCTTGGTGGCCGCTTTGTCCAAGCCCAAGGTGTGCATCAAGCGGGTGCGGTCGTCCTGCAATTGGACGGTGTAGGTATGTGCCCCGATGCGGAGCCGCACCGTGCCCGTCTCCTTGTCCTCCTTCAGCAAGAGCACGCGGTGACTTCGGCCGTTGCGGACCAGGCTGAAGGTGGATGGTCCGGTGCGCACCAGGTCCACGGCGCCTTCGCCAACGGGTGTCCACGGTGCGGAAGGTGCGGTGCGCTCCAGGATGATGGCGTCTTCCTTGGCGTTGATGTTGGCGTAAAGCTTGGCCATGATGTGATGTTCCGGCTGAGGGCGAGCGAAGATAGGGGAGGGGTTCAGAGTAGGGTCTCAGGCTGTTTCTCATACCCTTCATCCACCGCGAGCACGCTCTGGTTGCGCGCCGCCACCGCCAGTTGATCGCACAGCTCGTTCAGCGGGTGGCCATTGTGCCCGCGGATCCACTCGAACTTCACGGTGTGCTTGCGGTACACCTGTAGGAAGCGTTTCCACAGGTCGGGGTTCTTCACTTTGGCCCAGCGCTTCTTCTCCCATCCGAAGAGCCAGCCTTGTTCCACCGCATCCACCACGTATTTGCTGTCGCTCACCACGAGCACCTCCATGCCGGGACTTTTCAAGGCCTCCAAGGCGGCGATGACGGCCATGAGCTCCATGCGGTTGTTGGTGGTGAGCCGATAGCCGCCCCACAATTCCTTGCGGTGCTTGCCGCTCTCCAATACGGCGCCATAACCGCCGGGGCCGGGATTGCCACTGGCAGCGCCGTCGGTGTGGATGGTGATCTTCATGTTCCGCGACGAGAGGCAAAGAACGCCATACGTCCTCTTTTTCAGGAATGGGGGAACAATTGCGTGATGTTCGCCGCGAAGAGCTTCACGGCGATAGCGAGCAGGATCACCCCGAACGCCTTCTTGATCACGATGAGGCCTACGCGTCCCAACAACCGTTCGATCCGTGCTGTGAGCAGGAGCACCAACAGCACGGGCACCATGTTGAGCAGGATGGCGATGAGGATGTTGACCGACGCGAACTCTGCTCGCAACGACAGGATGGTGGTGATGGTGCCCGCGCCAGCGATGACCGGGAACGCCAGCGGTACCACGCTGTAGACCTTGTTGTCGTCCTTCCCATCGGTGAGTCCCGGTGCGGAAAGGTCCTCCTTGAAGAGGCGCACACCGAGGATCATCTCCAATGCGATGAAGAAGAGCACCAAGGCCCCGGCCACCGCGAACGAGCGCACATCGATGCCAAGGATCTTGAGGATGCCTTCGCCGAGGAAAAGGAAGGTGACCATGATGCCCAAGCTCACCAAAACAGCTCTGGCCGGGTAGATCTTGCCAGCCTTCGCCCGCACCTGCAGGATCAGGGGGATCCCACCGACGATGTCGATCACCGCGAAGAGGATCAAGAAGGCCCTGCCGATCTCACTCAGGTCGATCATGCCACAAAAATGCATCCCTTGGCGCTCGTACCACCATCCCCCGGCCACTCGCTTTCCACGAGATCAGGCTCGTGGGGCATGTCCGCCGGCCAATAGTGCTTCCACCACCGCCGGATAGTGCGCATGTTCCAAGGCGTGGATACGATCGGCCAACGACTCCGGCGTGTCGTCCGGAAGCACGGGGCATTTGAACTGCGCGATATGCGCCCCATCATCGAACCGCTCGTTGACGAAGTGGATGGTGATGCCACTTTCGCGCTCCTTCCCCGCGATCACGGCCCGATGGACATGATCCCCGTACATCCCCTTTCCACCGTACTTGGGTAGCAGCGCAGGGTGGATGTTGATGATGCGCTCCGGAAAGGCATTCACCATTTCCAGCGGGATCAAACGCAGGAACCCGGCAAGCACCACAAGATCCACTCTTTGTGCTCGTAATTCGGTCAAAACCCTGCCTTCGCGTAGGTCTTGTCCGGTGAAAAGGAATGCCGGTACGCCGAGGTCCCAGGCGCGTTGCAGCACACCAGCATTGGGCTGGTCGCAGCCGACCACCACCACTTCGGCTGAGCCAGTCGTGCGGAAATGCTCGATGAGCCGCTGGGCATTGGATCCCGAGCCACTGGCGAGGATGGCGATGCGCTTCACGCTGCGAAGGTGCGATCTTCCCGCCATGGGAACACCTGCTGACCACCACCCACTGACCTTCGCGTACTTCTCCTCCTCGGAAATGGAAGCCCGAGCCATGGAGTTCCACCGCCTCATGGACGCCCGGCGTAGTGTACGGCACTTCAGTCCGGAGCAGGTGCCCTTCGCGGTGATCGCCGAGGTGGTGCGTGCGGCAAGCACGGCGCCCAGCGGTGCCCATAAGCAGCCCTGGACTTTCTGTGTGGTGGGCAATGCTGATCTGAAGCGGCGTATCAGAGCAGCGGCCGAGGAAGAGGAGCGGGCCAATTACAACGGCCGTATGAGCGATGAGTGGCTCAAGGATCTGGCTCCCTTGGGGACCGATGCAGACAAGCCCTTCTTGGAAGACGCACCCTGGTTGGTGGTTGTCTTCAAACGAGTCTATGAGGTTGAGCCCGAGGGCCATAAACACCAAAACTACTACGTGAACGAGAGCGTGGGGATCGCCACCGGCCTGCTTCTGGCCGCCGCCCACCATGCCGGGTTGGCCACCTTGACCCATACTCCGAGTCCCATGAACTTCTTGACGAACCTCTTGGATAGGCCTGTTAACGAACGTCCTTACCTCCTCATACCCATGGGTTACCCCGCTCCCGGCTGTCTTGTACCTCGACTTCGGCGGAAGCCCTTGGAAGACGTGCTCGTCAGCTTCCTGTAAGCCAAGGCTTGCGGGTATGGAAAATGTCTTTCCTTTGCACCCTGTTCAACCAACAACGAACTGACATGTCGGATATCAAGTCAAGGGTCATCGCCATCATCGTGGACAAGCTCGGAGTCGATCAGGGCGAAGTCACACCTGAAGCGAGCTTCACGAACGACCTTGGCGCTGACAGCCTCGATACCGTCGAACTCATCATGGAGTTCGAGAAGGAGTTCAACATCGCGATCCCCGATGATCAGGCCGAGAAGATCCAGACCGTGGGTCAGGCTGTTGATTACGTGGAGAAGAACGCGAAGTAATCCTGCGACGAATGCAGCTCAGACGTGTGGTCGTCACCGGTCTGGGCGCGCTCACTCCCCTCGGGAACACCCTCAAGGAGTACTGGGAGGGCCTGGTGAGCGGCCGTAGCGGAGCTGCGCCCATAACCCGCTTCGACGCCAGCAAGTTCAAGACGCGGTTCGCCTGCGAGGTGAAAGGCTTCAACCCCGAAGACTTCATCGACCGGAAGGAGGCCCGCAAGATGGATCCGTACACCCAGTTCGCTGTCGTGTGTGCCGATGAAGCCATCAAGGACAGCGGATTGGTGCTGGACAAGGTAGACCGCGAACGTATCGGGGCCATCTGGGGTAGCGGCATCGGAGGACTGAAGACCTTCCAAGACGAGTGCATCGCCTTCGGGAGGGGAGACGGAACACCGCGCTTCAACCCCTTCTTCATCCCGAAGATGATCGCGGACAGCGCAGCAGGCCTGATCACCATGCGCCATGGTCTCCATGGCCCCAGTTACGTGACGGCGAGCGCCTGCGCCAGCGGCAACAATGCAATGATCGATGCCTTCAACTACATCCGCCTCGGCACCTGTGTAGCCGTGGTGACCGGTGGCAGTGAGGCTGCGATCTACGAGGCTGGCGTGGGCGGGTTCAACGCGCTCCATGCCATGAGCACCCGCAACGATGATCCTGCGACGGCCTCGCGCCCGTACGACAAGGACCGCGATGGTTTCGTGCTCGGCGAAGGTGGTGCGGCCATCATCTTGGAGGACCTCGAACATGCGTTGGCGCGCGGAGCCAAGATCTATTGCGAAGTGGTCGGCGGTGGCATGAGCAGTGATGCTTACCACATCACCGCACCACATCCGGAAGGCCTGGGTGCTGAGTTGTGCATGAAGCACGCCTTGCGTGATGCAGGACTCGCTCCGACAGATATCGATTACATCAATACGCACGGCACCAGCACGCCCATCGGCGACCCGCAGGAGGTGAAGGCCATCCAGCGGCTGTTCGGCGACCATGCCTACAAGCTCAACATCAGCGCCACCAAGAGCATGACCGGGCACCTGCTCGGCGGTGCTGGCGCCGTGGAAGGGGTAGCCGCCATCATGGCGGTCCACGAAGACATCGTCCCTCCTACGATCAACCATTTCACGGACGATCCCGAGATCGATCCGCGGTTGAACTTCACGTTCAATGCCGCCCAGAAACGCACGGTGAACGCGGCCATGAGCAATACCTTCGGGTTCGGCGGGCACAACACGGCGGTGATCTTCCGCAAGTACCGGTAGTACGCCAGCGTGATCAGGAGTCTCTTCAACCGAGCGCGCACGCCCGAAGAACGCCGGGTGCGAGCTTGGTGTCGGGAAATGCTGGGTGTGACACCGGGAAACCTCGCACTCTACCGGCAAGCTTTGCGCCATGTGAGCGCTGTGGCGGAGGATAGGCCGGACCTGCCCGATAACGAACGGTTGGAGTTCCTCGGCGATGCCATCCTCGACGCCGTCATCGGCGACCTGCTCTTCGGGAACTATCCGGACAAAGGCGAAGGCTTCCTCACGCGCATGCGGAGCAAATTGGTGAGCCGCCAGCAGCTCAACACCTTGGCCAAGAAGATCCAGATCGAACGCGTTCTGGAGAGCAACGTGGCGCGCTCGCAGGAATCCTCCGTCCCGGGGAATGCCTTGGAGGCCATGATCGGTGCGCTTTTCCTGGATCGAGGGTTCGACCGTACGCGCAAGGTGGTGGTGAACCTGTTGCATACCCACTTCGACCTGAATGAGATCGAGAAGGAGGACCGTGATGGCAAGAGCCGACTGCTAGAGTGGGGTCAGAAGCGCCGCAAGAAGGTGGAGTTCGTGATCCGTGAAGAAGGCGGGAATGGTCGCGGGAAACACTACGTGGCCGAAGTTCGGATCAACGGCGATGTGCGTGGCACCGGACAAGGCGCGAGCAAGAAGGTGGCCGAGCAGGACGCCGCCCAAAGTGCGTTCCGCAGCATGCGCTCACGCAAACCACAGCCCAAGCCTGAGCAAGCACGTTCCGCGCCGATACCGGAACATGCGCCGGCCATGCATGCCAAGCGCCGGTCGGGTGGCGGCCCGCGCCGCGACTGATCCTTCAACGACCACGGTTGAAACACACGATCCCTTAACGGAGGATCGCCTCTGCCCATGGCTACCTTTGGGCTTTCCGGCTGCGGCGCCCGCAGAAGCCCTACGACCACGAATGGCCAAACTGAAGCTCGACATGGAGCCCGACCCCGATGTCACCGTCATCGGCATCAGCTGCCATGTGAACGATTATAGGCTATGCTGGTCCATCAATCGCAGCACGGGGCTTGAGCTCACGCGCCGTCGCTCGGACATCACCGACCTTGCGCATGGGGTAACGGCCAGCTTCTCTGTTTACGACCATGTGGACGAGCGGACCCAGGCCCGATGCACCTTGGTGAACAACCACAGTGGCGATGGGATCCTCTTGAAAGAACAACGCCAAGCCGATTACTTCCTCGTGGTGGACAACGAATTCGCCGAGCGCGCGCCTGACCTCTTCGATCGGGTGCGCACCGCCGAGTTCGTGCTCACTGCCTTCCAACTACCCTACGAACAACTGCGGGCCGGACATAAACTCCTGCTTTAGCCTTGCGCCGCGCCGACCATCGGCCAATTACCATGAACGACCCAAAGACCAAGATCGTCGCCACCATCGGCCCCGCTTCCGCCAGTAAGGAGGTGCTTCGTGAAATGATGTTGAGCGGCATGGACGTGTGCCGCCTGAATTTCTCCCACGGCAGCTATCAGTTCTATGCCAACCTGATCGGCACCATCCGCGAGCTGAACCTCGAACTGGGTTTGAACACCGCCATCCTCGCCGACCTACAAGGCCCCAAGATGCGTGTGGGCGAAATGGCCGATGGCCCGATCCAGTTGGAAGAGGGTAGTGAGTTGGTGATCACCACCGAACCCATCAAAGGACGACCAGGGATCGTGAGCACTAGCTATTCGCAATTCCCGAAGGATGTGAAACGCGGAGAGATCGTGCTGCTTGACGACGGGAAACTCCGCCTGGAAGTGATCGCTAGTGATGGTGCCACCACGGTGACCACACGCGTGATCCACGGTGGGCCGCTGAGCGCCAACAAGGGTCTGAACTTGCCCAACACCAAGATCAGTTTGCCCAGCCTTACCGAGAAGGACCGGCTCGATCTCGACTTCGCGCTCGACCACGATGTGGACTGGATCGGCTTGAGTTTCGTAAGAGGCGCCCGCGACATCATCGAGTTGAAGCACGTGATCCTGCAACGCGAGAAGAGCGCCAAGGTGGTGGCCAAGATCGAGAAACCGGAGGCCTTGCTCGAGATCGATGAGATCATCCGTGAAGCGGATGCACTCATGGTGGCGCGCGGTGACCTCGGCGTGGAGATCCCCATGGAAAAAGTCCCATTGGTGCAGAAGGACATTATCAAACGCTGCCTCGTACACCACCGGCCGGTGATCGTGGCCACCCAGATGATGGAGAGCATGATCACCAACATCACCCCCACGCGCGCCGAGGTGAACGATGTGGCCAACGCCGTGCTGGACCATGCCGATGCCGTGATGCTCAGCGCAGAGACCAGCGTGGGCAAATACCCCGTGGAGGTGGTGAAGGCCATGAACCGGATCCTGCTCGAAATGGAGACCAGCGAAGCCATGTTCAACGTGGAGCAGCCCGACCTGGAGAACGATGATCGCATGGTGACCGATGCGATCTGTATGGCCAGCGTGCGGATGGCCGCCGCGATCGATATCAAAGCCATCGTGACGATGACGCATAGTGGCTACACCGCTTATAAGATCAGCAGCATGCGGCCCAAGGCGCACATCTTCGCCTTCACCAGCAATAGGGCCATCCTGGGTACGCTCAATCTCGTTTGGGGTGTGCGTGCTCAGTTCTACGACAAGATCGTGAGCACGGACCATACGATCGCCGACATCAAGCACATCCTGCGTAGCAAGAAGCTCGTGGAGAAGGGTGATCTGCTGGTGAACGTGGCGAGCATGCCTATCGCCGAACAAGGCATGTCGAACATGCTGAAGCTGAGCCCCGCGTAACGTCAGATCGACTCCAGGAGGAAGTACCACAGGGCCACCGTCAGCAGTGACAGTGGTATGCCTACACCGACCATCATGTTCGCCAGCCTTGGCTTGAGCCCATGGGTGGAAGCTAGAATGGTGGCGGTGATCATCGGCGCCATGGCGCTTTCAAGAACGGATACGCGCACCACCTTGCCCGTGCCTTCGAGGACCACCACGTAGATCAGGAAGATGATAGCGGGTGCGAGGATGAGCTTGTATGCCAGGCCCAATCCCAAGAAGCCCCAATGCTTGCTTTGCTTTTCCACGCGTAACTGAAGACCCACCGCGATAAGGGCCACAGGGGTCACCGAGTTGCCTATGCGCAGTAGACCGCCGCGCACGCCTTCGCCGAAGTGCACGTCGAACAGGTTCATCCCTACCGCGAACGCGAAACCGATGAAGGGCGGGAAGAAGAGGATCTTCCGCGCCATGGCGGGAGCGTCCACCTGATGGCGCGAGTAGAGTGTGGCCACCACGATGCCCAGTGTGGAGAGCACCACGAAGGATCCTGGCTGGTCCACCAAGAGGGCCGTGCCAAGCGCTTCCTTGCCATAGACCGCCTCGATCACCGGGAACCCGATGAAGGAGGTGTTGCCCAGTCCTGCACAAAGGATGAGGCAGCCGGTGAGCTTGCGCGACCAACCGAAGGCCTTGCGCAGGGCGCCGAAGAACAGCCAAGCAGACCCGAAGCAGATCCACGCAACGGCGATAGGGTAGAGCAGTTCGCTTCCGCCGTCGATCTCCGGTATATGGTACAGGGCGAGAGCCGGTAGCGGTGCGTAGAGCACATATTGGTTCAGGGTGAGTGCCGCGTTCGGCGGAAAACTCGGCACCCGCTGCAACAACACGCCGGCGATCAGGCAGAAGATGAGGAGGAACAGACTGTCCATGGACCGTGCAAAGGAAGTGGGATCGGACCACCCACACGTCTCGGTCGAATGAGGATATCGCCCCCAGCTCACGAGTGCCGCGGATCGCGGTCAGGACCGGGCCGCACGACCCCACAGGAGGTCCCAATAGAATCCGGGTCGCTTCAGGCGCTCGCGCAGGTCCATATCGGTGAACATGCTGCTGATCGTATCGGCGAGTGCGGGATTCTTGTTCGCACGATCCACCACGAAGTCGAACAACCAGGCCTTGTCGGCCATCCGCTGTAAACGCGTGCTGATGGCGAGCTCCTTGCCGAGGCGTTTCCACACCCGCTCGTCGTAAAGTTCCGCGAAGTCGGCTGAGGTGTCGCCTTGCGCGAGCATCTCGGCAGCCCTATCCGCGGCATAAACACCGCTGATCATGGCATGGCTGATCCCTTCTCCGGTGAACGGATCGATGAGGTGCCCGGCATCGCCTACGAGCAAATAGCCGTCGCCGCTCAGGGATCTGCGCTTGCTGGCCAGTGGAAGACCCATGCCTTGCACGGCGCCTTCGATCCTAGCTTCTGCGAAGCGCGCTTTCAGTTGTGGATGCTCGTGCACGAGTTGGAGGAGCAGCGCCTTCAGGTCCGTGCGCCGCTTCCGGACCATATCACTTCGAAGGCCAAGGCCAACGTTCGCACGGCCGTCGGGTAACGGGAACACCCAGAGGTACCCTGGCAGCAGGTCCTTCAGGAAGATGAGCTCGATGAAGCCTTGCGGATCCAGATCATGAACGCCGTTATAGTAAGCCCGCACGCCAGCAGCGTGATGCTCGGGCTCCATGGGCAAGTGGGCTACGCTGCGGGCGAAGTGCGAGTTGGCTCCGGAGGCGTCGATGACGAGCTTGCAATGGATGATGGCTCCATCATTACAACTGATGCGCCAGCCAGCTTCCACGCGCTCGAACTGTTTCGCGGTGTGGTTCTCGAGGCATGTGATGCCGTAGGTGTCCTTCGCACGCTGGAAGAGCAGGTCATCGAACCGCAGCCGTGGTAGGATCACGCCGGGGGCTTCGCCCAAGCCGGTGTTTCGCGAGAAGGGAACACGTAATGCGCGACCACTCGGGGCCACGAACGTGACGCCCCAACTCGGCATCGCCAAGGCTTCGGCCTTCACTGCCGACGCCAGCTGAGCATCGAGGCGTTCGAGCGTCCTCATCACCTTGCCGCTAAGGGCATCGCCGCACACTTTGTCGCGCGGAAAGGTGCTCTTCTCCAGGATCACGCACGCTCTACCATGGCGTGCCAGTTGCAGCGCCGTTGCACAACCGCCGGGACCGCCGCCGATGATGCAGACGTCGGTACTGATCTCGGCGGACATCAATGGATCAGCTGCGGAAGGTGGCTGCGGAGAACTGATCCAGGAAGCGCACATCGTTCTCCCAGTACATGCGCAGGTCTGGCACGCGGTAGATCAACTGGGCGATGCGCTCCACACCCATGCCGAAAGCGAATCCACTGTAGATATCCGGATCGATACCGCAATTCGCCAACACCGCCGGATCCACCATGCCGCACCCCATGATCTCCACCCACCCACTGTGTTTGCAGATGTTGCATCCGGACCCACCGCAGATGCTGCAGCTCATGTCCACTTCGGCACTGGGTTCGGTGAATGGGAAATAACTCGGCCGCATGCGTATGGTGACATCAGGCCCGAACATGCTCTTGGTGAAATAGTCAAGCGTACCCTTCAACTCGGCGAAGCTCACGCCCTTGTCCACATACAAACCCTCGACCTGATGGAACATGCAGTGGGCGCGCGCGCTGATCGCCTCATTGCGATAGACCCGACCAGGCGATACCGTACGGATCGGTGGCTTGGTGCTTTCCATCACACGCACCTGTACGCTGCTGGTGTGTGTGCGCAGTGCGCGGTCCTCGCCTTTGACGAAGAAGGTATCCTGCATGTCGCGCGCCGGATGGTCCGGAGCGAAATTGAGCGCACCGAAGTTGTGGTGGTCATCCTCCACCTCGGGGCCTTGGCTCACCGTGAAGCCGATGCGACCGAAGACCTCCACGATGCGGGCGCGAACGATCGAGATAGGATGGTGGCTGCCCAAGGGTTCGGTCAGCGCGGGGGCGCTCATGTCCTGTGCCGGTCCCTTAGCCGGTCCCGATGCTTCCACACCCGACTTAAGCGCATCCAAGCGTGCTTGTGCCGCCTGCTTCAACTGATTCATGCGCTGGCCCAATGCACGTTTCTCTTCACCAGCCACTTGCTTGAAGGCCTCGAAAAGCTCCGTCACAGCGCCGTTGCGGCCCAACATGGCCACCCGGAACCTCTCCACCTCTTCGGCGGTCCGGGCGGTGGCGTTCTCCAATTCCGCCTCTAGGGCGGCGATACGTTCGGTCAAACTCATGGCAGTAGTCGCATGTACATCCGTATGTCCTCCATCGGTCGATCCCAGGTATTGCACCGGCTGGCGGCCATCGCGTCCAAGACCTCCAGGCCGGCGATCACTTCGCCGAAGACCGTGTAGGACCCATCCAGGCGTGGTTGGCCGCCTTCGAAGGCATAGGTACGGCGGTCTTCTTCAGTGTAGGTGAATGGTGCTCCCATGGAGGCGTTCCTTGCTGCGATCCGGTCAAGTTCTTCCTTGGTGTAGGTAATGCCGAGCACGAAGAAGAAGAGTTCGGAATGGGAGCGTTTGCCCAAAGTTGGGTCGTCACCGGCGGGTGTGGCGGAAAGCGCCCCTTTCTTGTGGATGGCCCCAGGCACCACGACCAATGGTAGACCGATGGAGTCGGCATTGAGACCTAGCAGAGTGCCAGCAGGGGCATGGGCCGACGCCGGATCACCTCCCTCAACGGCGAAGCCAGGGATCACACGGTGGAACAAGAGGCTGTCCATTTCGCCTGCTTTCACCCTGGAAATGAACCGGTCACGATGGTCGGGGGTCTCGTTGTAAAGGGCGATGACCATAGTACCTAGGCTGGTCCGGACTTCCACCATCGTGCGCTTCGCCACCACCTGCCCGGCTGCCGTGCCAGGCAACCACAGCCCGCAAATAATGGTCAGAAGGGTGAACCAAGCCCCTGTGCGTGGCTCGGTCGACTTGTTTACCTTTGGCATTCCCCGAAAAGCCCTTGATCTTCAAGGCCCCCAAAAGTAACCCAATGGCCACATCAACCTTCCGACGCGTTCTTACCAACGCCCTGATGGTCGCCGCACTTTCCGTTGGCTCAACGGCGTGCAATAAGGAGAAGCCCACCACGGTGGTGATCACCGTGAAGGATGCCGACGGCGCGTTGGTGCCTGACGCCTACGTGAAGCTCTTCGCCAACCCGGCCGTGCCACAGAAGCCCGACCTAACCCGCTTGTTGCAGGAAGGGACCACAAAGACCAATGGTACCGTGGAGTTCGATTACACCGGCCTCTACGAACAAGGGCAAGCAGGCTTCGCTGTACTGGATATCTACACGGAGAAGGATACGATGTTCGCCGAAGGCATCATCAAGATCCTCGAGGAGGAGACGAATGAGCAAACGCTCATTCTCGAGCGGATGCCCGATTAACAGGGATCACGCTTCGAAGTACGCCAGCACAGCCTCTTTCATCAAGCGTTCCTGTTCTTCCGCAGCCAACGGAGGAAGTCCCTTCACGCGTTCGAAGTGCGGCCATCCATCGGCGTCGCGCCCCAATTCCTTGTAGTAGCCATAGGGTAGCAGCACCACGCAGATGGCGATGTGCATGAGAGCGACCTTCTCATCCTTCTTGAAATCGCGTGCGTGCTGACCGAGCTCCTGCACGCCGATCAGGAAGAGCACAGCGTTGAGATCGAGCGTGCCCGCGTCGAATCGGCCGGAGAGTTTGGTCACCAGATCGCGCCAGCGTTTTTCGAATGCGAGGTCCACGGGTGGTTGGGTATGGGCGTGCGAAGTTCTTCCGATCTTCACCAACTCACACCATGGTATGAACTGGATCGATTGGATGATCATCGCTGTAGCCGCTTTCGCAGCGGTGAAGGGCTTTTCCCGCGGGTTCATCGTGGAGCTGGCGTCGCTGGTGGCTTTGGTGTTGGCCATCTGGGCCGGCTTGCACCTGAGCGAGCGGGTAGCAGCGGCCATCGGACTAGGCATCGACAATGCCGCGCTCGCCTTCCTCGTCACCTTCCTGTTGGTGTTGTTGGTGATCCACCTGCTCGCGCGTTTCCTCACCACCTTGGTGGACATCGCACAGCTGAGCCTGCCCAACAAACTCGCGGGTGTGCTTTTCGGTGCTGTGCGCGCTTTGTTCACGCTCAGTGTGGCCTTCAATCTCTTCATGGGTTATTCCGATGGTGCCATCCCACCCGCTAAGGCAAGTGAGGCATCGACGCTCTATTCGCCCGTAGAGGCTTTCGCGCCGGTGCTGGTCCCTGCGCTGGGCGAGACCAAGTGGATCAAGAACGTGGTGGACCAAGCCCGTAAAGAGCTGGATGAAGTGGTCGAGTGATCAAGCCTCGATGCCCTTCGGGCGACGCAGGCGATACACGAAGTAGAGCATGCTGACCCCTGCGGCAAGGGCGACAAAGCTGGTGTGCCAACCCGTGAACGCAGCGATGCCGGTGCGGTGAAGGACGAACACCACGGTGCCGGCCATGTAGAGCAGGCGGAAGATCTCCAAGCCTATAGCCCAACCGCGCGCTTGCAGAATGCCACCCCAGCTAGTGATCATCAAGAATATGCCGACCGAGAGCACCACACGATCCATGGCGGAAAGCGGTAGGGCCATGTTGATGGTGACGTACATGTAAGCGAGGCCGAGCATCACCTGTGCGATGATGTATCCCTTCATACCCGCGAAGGGCTCGCTCTGGTATTTCTGTTGTTCGGCCAACGAGTAGCCGAGCACCGTTGGCGAGGGTTCGGCACTCACATCCGAAGGCCGCCATCCAGTGGGCATGAACCAGATGCGCAGCTTATCCCACCAGCTGCGTGTGTGCCAAGCATCACTCCAGAGTTGCCGCCAATATTGGAAGTTGATGAAGATGGGGTCCCACGTACGTGGCGGATGTGTGATGCCATAGCACACCTCCTCGTCCTCATCCTCGAAGCTCCCGAAGAGCTTGTCCCAGATGATGAGGAACTCCGAGTAGTTCTTATCGATGTACTGAGGATTCACGCCATGGTGGACCCGGTGGTGTGCCGGAGCCACGAAGATCCGCTCGAACCAGCCCATGCGCTTGATCAACCGAGTGTGGTGCCAATAGGCGAGCAACAGGTGGATGGCGGCCACGGCGTAGACCTGCTCGGGCGAAAATCCGATGAGCACAAGGATCCAATCGAAGAAGAGGAACTGGAACAGCCGTTGGGTGAAGCTGGCGCGCAGGCCCACCGAAAGATTCATCTCCTCGCTGCTGTGGTGCGGCATGTGTGCGGCCCAGAAGATGTTCACCCGATGCCCTGTGCGGTGGAACCAGTAGAACACGAAGTCGGAAATGACCAACAGGCCGAGCATGCTGTACCACGTGGTGGGGATCTGCCAAGGTGCGAACTGGTAGAGCCAGCCGTACCAGGTATACACGAAGAAGGCCACGGCCAGATTGATGCACTGGTTACCGATCCCGGTGCCGAGGTTGGTGATTGTGTCCTGGAAGTTGTAGACGCCTTTGCGTGCGACCGTGCTGTAGACGATCTCCAACAGCAGTAACACGATCACCAAGGGGGTGATGAAGGCGTAGACGTTCATGGCTACGCCAAGATACGCGCCTTCACATTGCCACTTTGATGCCGTGTTGGGCCAAGAGG
>DAOORM010000015.1:0-15762 GCA_035389265.1 Flavobacteriales bacterium
GGCAGCGGCCTTGGTAAGTGACCAAGGCCGTTCTCATGCGGTGAAGCGGACCGGTTTGTTGGGCACACCTGCCGAGGAGGCGTTCGATCGCCTCACCCGTTTGGCTTCGCTGGTGACGGGTGCTCCGATCTCGTTCTTCTCCGTGGTCGAGACCGACCATGACCTCTTCAAGAGCTGTTATGGCATGCCGGAACCGTTGGCCACCGTGCGTCGGGTGACGGGTAGGACGTTCTGCCATTTGGCCATACTCAACGATGAGCCGTTGGTTGTGAATGATGCCAGGGAGCATCCGCTGTACAAGGACATCCCCACGGTGAAGGAGTTCGGTGTGGCTGCTTACTTGGGCATGCCCCTATTCCTTTCGAGCGGTGAACCCATTGGTTCATTCTGCGTGGTGGACTTCGTGCCGCGTGAGTGGTCAGCGCTGGAGATCGATATCCTGCGCGAGATCGGCACCAGCGCCTTGCGCGAAGTGGAACTGCGCATGCTTATGGACGAGCAACGAGCTACGAAAGATCGGATCACCAGCCAGGTGCGTGATCCGCTCACTGTCCTTCATTTACATACCGATATGCTTGAGGAGGCCACCGATCTTTCGATGGTGAAGGAACGCCTTGTGAAGGTGCGCGAAGGATTGCAACGCATCGAGGGCTTCGTTGCGCGTTCGCTGGATGTAGGTCGCGTCCGACCTTGACCACTACTGTGGAAGGCTCCACCACGATCCGGGGAATACACGCCCCGCTCTGCGGTCACCCTCGTGCTCAATGTAGATCGGCATCCGATCGGAGGAAGCATGGCAAAACCCAGAACCCATGCACACCCTGAAAACCTCCCTACGAGCCGCAGGCAGCTCTGCCTTCTTCGTACTGGGCCTTGCAGCTTGCCAGAGTGGACCGACAGAAAGCGAGCAGGCTGCTTTGAACGAGAATAGCCGACTGAAGAACGAGGTGCAGACCCGTGATTCGCTCATTGCCGATATGACCCGTTCTTTCGGCGACATCGAAGAGAATCTCGCCATGATCGAGGACCGCGAAAAGTTGCTCCCACCGGATGAGGCCAACCTTACGGTCGATCAACGAGAACGCATCATGCGCGACATACAGCTGATGAATTCATTGATGCAGGAGAGCCGCGATCGGATCGCTGAGTTGACGAAGAAACTGGACAAGTCCAAAGTGGATTCGGGCTCGTTGCGCAAGAAGCTGAAAGCCTTGGACACCGAATTGGCGTCTCGCGACTCGGCCATCACCCTGATGAAGGAGGATCTTCTCGCTAAGGACTTCAAGATCGAAGAGGTGAACCAGAAATTGAACGCCTTCGAACTGGAAATGGCCCGCCGTGAAGCCACCATCGAGCAACTGGGGAATGAGATGCACACCGCCTGGTATGCTGTAGGGTCCGCCAAGGATCTGGAGGCGAAAGGAGTGGTGAAACGTGAAGGTGGTGTCCTCGGCATCGGGCGTAGTTCAGAGCTGAATAGCGGTCTCGCTGGAAATGCCCTCAGCACCATCGATACGCGGAACACGGAACGCATCCCGCTCGAAGGCAAGAAGGTGGAGTTCGTTACAGAACACCCTGAGGGGTCCTACGAGATCGTGAAGGAGAAGGATGAGCTCGCCTACTTGAAGATCAAGGATCCCGATGCGTTCTGGAGACTGAGCCACTACTTCGTGGCAGAGGTGCGATAGGGTCAGCCTATCATACAATAATGGAAGCCGCTCCTTTCCGAGCGGCTTTCATTGTTGAAGGCCTGCATGGGAAGATCATTGCCCACCGTGAGGTCTTGCGCCTCGTGCCGAACAAGGTTCAAGCACAGGATCGATCGGCACGAATTTGCTCCACTACATGCAAAACAGAATTCAATGAAACATCGGATCGTACTTGCTGCACTGTTGACCACCGGCGCAGGCGTTGCTTCCGCACAAGGCCCAGCTTTCGGGATCAAAGGCGGATTGAACCTTTCCAGTTTGGCCGTGGATGCGGCGAACGAAGAGAAGACCCGGCTTGGAGTGAATGGAGGGGTTTTCTTCCGCACCATGCCTGAAGAGGCTTTTGGGCTCCAGATCGAACTGCTTTATTCCGGAAAAGGCTCGAACACCACGTATTCGGGCTTCTTCGGACTGATCGATCAAGAGGTCGACTTCAACCTCAATTATATCGAGCTTCCTGTAATGGCTTCCTTCCGCGTGGGCGGTATCGTTGATCTACAAGCCGGGGCCTATGCAGGCTATCTCCTGAATGCGAACGTGAGCACCTCCGGTGATCTTGGATCGGGGTCAGAGGAGTTGGACAAGGACAGCTTCGCCACCATGGACTTCGGCCTCGGAGGCGGGGTTGCATTCAACGCAGGGCCAGTACAAGTCGGTGTGCGTTACTTGCACGGTCTTACCAATGTGGCCGATACCGATGCGGCTGACCTTCTTCTCGGGGATGCGAAGAACCGCTGTGTCCAGGCCTTCGTCTCCCTCGGTATACCGAGCAACTAGAGGATCATCAGGAACGTCCGGGCCGCTCGCAAGAGCGGCCCTTCTTATTTTAGGCTAGACCGCGATCGGAGCATGTGTCCTGATCGCAACGATCCCCGCAGGCATACTTGAATGGCGAGGATACTCCGGTCGGATCGAGGCCCCTCACAGGTCTAAGTAGTGTTCGGATAGGGCTGCTTGTCATCGGCAATTGCCTGATGGGTCATGCTGAAGAACGAGCTTATCGGCGAGGGGCGCCCATTCCACGTTCCACAGGACCTTGGGGAATTTGTTGCGGATGTCCTAACGGGAGCGAAGCGCACTACGAGTGGCATGAAGATGGACATGGGATTGCGACAATACCACACCTCATGACGTCAAGATCGCTCCTTCTTTTCACCGTCCTATCGGCCAGCACGGTGCTGTATGGGCAAGAGTTCAGGTTCGGTGGTGGATATAACGGCAGTAATGTGACCGATGCTGGTGATGAGCGTTGGGTGGGTCGTGCAGGCTATCATGCCGGCGTCGACCTCATGCTCGGCGGCCTGTGGTTCGTGCGACCAGGAGCTCACTTTCAAGTGCGCAATCTCAACTACACCGTTGCTGGTCTTGACGCTGCAGGAGCGCCGATCGGGACCGACGTGGAGTTCCGGTACACCGATAGGTCATTAAGAGTGCCACTCATGGTAGGTCGTCACTTACTGGATCCTGGCGATGAACCCGGATTCAACCTGTATGTCGTGGGCGGCCCCACCGCACTGCTCAACCTGAGCGCTGAACTGAACAATGATCAGTTGGATGTGGAAACCACCAGTACGCAATGGTTCATTGGTGCAGGTGCAGGTTTGGAGGTGGGCTTTCTTTTCGTAGAGGGAGGCTACAATGTGGCCATGAGCGATGTTTTCCAAGGTGACCGCTTTCGGACGGATCCGCGTGTCAACCAAGTCAACTTGAGCGCCGGCATTCGATTGCGGCTCGCCAGGTGAACCTCATCAGAACTAAAACCATACGACAATGCGGATCACACTCACCATATTGGCCCTGACAGTGGGTCTAACAAGATCGTTCGCAGCACCGATCGGCGAAAAACAGGTCATCGTTGACCAGGCAAGGTTCGAACTATTGGACTGCGCCCAACAACAGGATGTGCTGGATACGAAGAGCCGCCTAGAGGTGATCATTGGCACGGATCGTTCTGAACTTTCACACCATGAACGCCAGGCTCTTCGAACTGAATACAAGGAGCTTAAGCGGACCATGACGGAGCTGAATAGGGGCGGAAGCGTCATCTACATCAGTACCGCAGGTGTCATCATCATCGTCCTTTTGCTCATCATCCTCCTCTGATCGGACGCCTAGGGGAAGCCCGGCACCCTAGGGTGTCGGGCTTCTTTATTCGCCTGGTATCTGGGCGAGATCGCGGATCGGAATAGTTTATAGGCCTAGGCTTTGCGTTGAAGTGCATTCGCACGTCTCATTCCTTCTCCTGCGCCACCGTGGTCAGTACGAGTAGCAGTACGAAGACCAAGAGGAACGTGATGAAAGCTATCCGCGGGTAGTGGGTGCTTGGGCCCTCAACCTCGCCGAATGCAATGGTGCCGGAGATGATCGAGAGGACCAAAGCGATACAAGCCCAGCCCAGCAAACGGTTCCTGCTGATATATAACCCCCGTTTCGGCACGCTGCGGAAGAGGCCAAAGTCGTGCCACGGCGGACAGAAGAGGTTTGCAGGATCTTGACCCTTGAGATGCTAGCCAAAGTGAATGGGAGCTTGTTCTACGGTACTGGGGAGATATTTCCCCAGGCTTATCTTGTTGGGCGTGTTGGAGGTGTTGTTCCAAGGCTTATTCATCGTTCGGCATGCCTTGTGTTCGCATAGTTCAACGCGTAAGGGATCATACGACGTATGGCACTTCGATGACCCACGACCTGATAATTTGGGCCGTATCACGCAACGGCCATGGAGAGAGAACGAGTCATGAGGAACGCACTTTTGGTTGATGACGAGCAGGAGATCTGCGAATTGTTGTGCGCGATGCTACGCCGCACCGGCACGCAATGTTATTTCGCCCATTCATTGGCAGAGGGACGTGCGGCGTTGGAGCAGGCGAAGTACGATGCCGTGTTCGTGGATGTCAACCTACCCGATGGCCTGGGCTATGAACTCATTCCCGAGGTAAAGGCGGTTTCTCCACATGCGCGTTGCATCGCCATCAGTGCAATGGACTCTGAACGGGGAAGGGCGGTGGCTGCAGGTGCCGATGTCTTCATCCCCAAACCGTTCAACCGGGAGATCATCTTCTCAAGCATCCGGACCTTGGGCTTCCAGGCCTGAGCCTTTACCATAAAGTCCACCACAATGTCCACCGCCAACATCCTCGTGATCGACGACGATCAGGACCTGTGTCTCCTCCTCGCTCGGTTACTTACCAAGAACGGCTATGCCGTCACCACGGCCAATCGCGGCGCTGTAGCGCGTGAAGAGCTCGCCCACAAGCGCTTCGATCTCGTTCTCTGCGATCACCGCTTGCCCGACACCGATGCGCCACGCATGCTGGAGCATATCCGATCCGTTTCCGCGAGTACCCAGGTCATCATCATAACGGGTTATTCGGAAGTGCGGCTGGCTGTTGATCTCATGCGCAAAGGCGCGTTCGACTACATCGGGAAGCCGCTGTATCCGGATGAACTCCTCATGCGTGTACAGGATGCCTTGGCCGCTGGGGACACGGCACGTAACCCCGAAAGTGGTAATGCACCACGCGGAAAGGCGGCCGGCGCACAACGATCGACCACCTATGTCGATGGTCAAGGCGCATCGGCACAGCTGATCTCGAAACACATCGCGTTGGTGGCACCGACCGATATGTCCGTGCTCATCACCGGCGAGACCGGTACCGGAAAGGAGTTCGTGGCCAAACGCATCCACGCGGAGAGCACGCGCGCGAAGGCACCGTTCGTTTCCGTCGATTGTGGAGCGTTGCCCAAGGAATTGGCGGGCAGCGAGCTGTTCGGCCATACCAAGGGGTCTTTCACCGGAGCCGTGAGCGATCGCGCGGGGAGCTTCGAACAAGCTGATGGCGGCACCTTGTTCTTGGACGAGGTCGGGAACCTCACCTACGAGAATCAGATCAAACTGCTGCGCGTGCTCCAAGAGCGGAAGTTCAAGCGCATCGGTGGTACCAAGGATATCGAAGTTGATGTACGCATCCTCGCGGCTACGAACGAGGACCTGCGCAAGGCGGTCGCAGAAGGCCGATTCCGCGAGGACCTGCTGCACAGGATCCAGGAATTCACCATCCACTTGCTGCCATTACGGGAGCGTCGGGAAGATATCCCCACTTTCGCACAACACTTCATCACGCTGGCCAACGAGCGTCTCGGGCGTCAGGTGGAGGGGTTCGAGGAAGCGGCGTTGGGCCACATCTGTGGGCATACCTGGAGCGGCAACCTACGCGAATTGGGTAATGTGATCAAACGTGCGGTCCTGCTCAGTACCGGTCCACGGATCACCGCGGATTGTCTGCCCGCTATCGTTCTCAGCGGTGCCTCGGGAAGAACGGAAGACCTCGGATCGGCGAATGTTCCCGCTTCCTCTAACAGTGGGGGCGATGGCTTGCGCGGAGTAGCGCACCAAGCGGAGCGTGAAGCCATCCTTCAAGCGTTGGAAAGGAACGGCTACAATAAGTCGCGCACCGCGGAACAGCTGAACATCGACCGCAAGACCTTGTACAACAAATTGAAGTCGTACGGCCTGGAGGTCTGATCCTCGGCCTCTGCGTTAAACGGTCATACGATCAACCATGGTCGAGCTACAGAAGGATCGCCATGAGCGAAGGCTCACCACCATGCTGTACATCGGCACCATGGTGGTCATGCTCATCCTGCTCTACGCCACCTACAGGAACATCAGGCAATATGCCCGCACCGTTAAGGAGGTGCGGTCCCACAACCTGGCCATATTGGAGCTTGAAGGCTTCCTTTCAAGCTTGCGCGATGCTGAGACCGGTGTGCGCGGCTACCAGCTGACCAACGACTCGACGTTCCTGGAACCGTATCGCCTGGCCAACCGCAGGCTGTATGATCACACCGCAAGGATCGGATTCTATGGTTCCACGCCTGCTGATGGTGCGGCCCTTTCCCGGCTGCGCGCTCTTTCCTCCGATCTGGAGACCCGCTGGCGTGCCATGGCCTACAACAATGGGGAACCGGTGGTGCGTTCGCCATCACTGGCCTACGACCTTCGCGAAGCCAAAGCCGTAATGGACACCTTACGCCAGGTCCATTCCAGATTCGTCAACGACCGGATCGCCCGTCGCGATGCTCTGTTGAACCGCGAACGTGAGGAAGGGGTGGATGCGCCGTTCATGTTGGTGGTCTACTCCTTGTTGGCGATACTCGCAACGGCCGTGCTTTTCTGGCGGCTCACTCGCACCTTGCGCAGGAACGAGGCGGTGCGTGTGACATTGCGGGCAAAGGTGAGAGACCTTGATCTAGAGGTAGCCCAACGGGCTAGTTTGCAGAACCAGCTGCAGCAAGTACTTGATGTTTCACCCAGCGGGATCATGTCATTCCGATCCATTCGTGATGCTGGAGGTCGTATCGTCGATTTCGAGTGGCTCAGCTCCAATCGCATGGCCAATATCGCAGTGGGTAGAGAGGACCTTGTGGGCAAGCGGCTCCTGGAGGAGATGCCCGAGAACAGGACCCACGGGCTTTTTGACGATTACGTGCATACCGTTGATACCAACGAGCCTTCGGTGAAGGAGTTCCATTACGCCGGCTCCGGGCTTGATAGCTGGTACCGACACCACGCGGTGAAGCTTGAGGATGGTTTCATGGTCACGTTCAGTGATATCACTGAACAGAAGCGGGCGCAAGCCGTGAATCAAGAGACGGATCGGTTAGAGCTAACGGCGCAGATCACCCGGACAGTGGCCCACGAGGTGCGCAATCCGCTCACCAATATCCACTTGGCCATCGAGCAGATCCAGGATGAGGTCGCTGACAAGGCCGATGCCGTACAGCCCTATTTCGCCATCGTGGATCGTAACCTGAAGCGGATCGGCACCCTCATCAAGGAGATGCTCGAGTCATCGCGCAAACGGGAGCTGAACCTGGCGCCATGTCGTATGGATGACATCGTGCACAATGCCCTCAAAGCCGTGAACGATCGGATGGATCTGAAACAGATGAAAGCTGTTGTGGATATCATCAAGGACCTGCCAGAAGTGATGGCCGATTGCGAGCTCATCAACCTCGCCATCACCAATATCGCGGTCAACGCCGTGGAGGCCATGGAGCCCGCCAAAGGGCAGCTTGCTTTCACCGTGACCCGCGATCCCTCGGCGGTGGTCATGGAGATCGCCGATAATGGCAAAGGGATCCCGCCGGAGAACCTACAGCGTTTGTTCGAGCCCTTCTACAGTGGTCGGCCCGGCGGCTTGGGTCTGGGTCTCACCACAGCCCGGACCATCCTGCACAGCCATGGGGTTCAACTCGATGTGCGCAGCACACTAGGCCAGGGAACCACCTTCACCCTTCGGTTCCCTGAGCGCATCTTCGTGTCGGGGACTTGATCTTCAAGGCTGTAACTTCCGAGCGAGAAGGGCGTCTAAGAAGTAGAACGGGCTCCCTCCCCCGATGACGCCTTCCGAGTACAATACCGCAGTGGACCTGCATGCCGATGGCATCTACCGCTTCGCGCTCAAACACTTGCGCGATGAGGAGCTCGCCAAGGACGTGGTGCAGGAGAGCTTCGCACGATTGTGGTCGAAGGTGGAGGAAGTGGACGGGGGCAAGGCCAAGAGTTACCTCTTCACCACCGCACACCACGTGATGGTGGACGAGGTGCGAAAGGGACAACGTAGCACACGGATGGAGGAGTTCCACCTGGACATGAACCAAACCTCGCAGCACCAGCCCGACCTGAAACAAGTGTTGGATGCAGCCCTTGCCACCCTGCCGGCCGTGCAGCGGAGCGTGGTGTTGTTGCGCGACCTTGAAGGCTATTCGTACGAGGAGATCGCCGAACTCACGCAGCTCAACCTGGCGCAGGTGAAGGTGTACATCTACCGTGGACGCACCGCATTGAAGGAATACATCGGCCAACTCGACCTTGTGATTTGAACGGATCGCTCGACCATACCAACTACGAAGCCTGGCTGCTGGATCGGTCGGAGGGCAACCTCACGCCCCAACAGGAGCGTGAGCTCGATGCTTTTCTTGCCGTGCACCCGCACTTGGCGCCCGACGATGTGGCGCTGCCATCGGTGACGGTGATCGCGGCAGAGCTGGGAGCTTTGGAAAAGGAGGCCCTGAAGCGTTCCATCCCGCCGGTAGGCCTGGTGGGCATGTCCACTGTGGAGGATCAATTGATCGCCCGGCTCGAGGGTGACCTCGATCGGGAACAGCAGGATGCCTTGCGCGCGTACTTGATCGCACATCCCGAGTGGCAGCAAGCGGAGCGGACCTTTGCCCTCACCAAGTTGGTGCCCGAGGCCATCGCATTCGCTGCGAAGCGAGATCTGGAGCGCCATTACCCGCCCTTGGGAAGGCCTACCGTGCAGACCTTGGACGATCACCTCATCGCGCGCTTGGAGGGGGACCTCTCCGCTGCACAGGAGCAGGCGTTGGATCGTTTCCTGCGGCAGCATGAAGCCCTTGAACGGAAATGGACGTTGATGAAGGCTACACGGATCGAGGCCACGCCGGTCCGATTCGCGGGGAAGGAAGGGCTGAAGAAGCGGGAAGGCCGAGTGATACCCATCGCGTTCGGCTCTTGGTACGGACGGATGGCTGCCGCCGCTTCCGTTGCCGCGCTCATTGCCGTGGGATTCTGGTATCTGCGCAGTCCTGATGGCGTTGAAGAACGGATCGCACGCGTACCGGTCACGACCACCGAGGACAACGCGAAGGAGGAAAACCCTCAGGAGCAAGCGCAGCCTATCACCGGCGCGGAGCGGCATTCCGGTAGCGACACCTCGTTCGTGAAGCCGGTGGTGCCCCGCGATCAACGAGGTCCGGTTGCCACGGACGAACACCCTGAACAGCGTTATGCTCCACCAATGGAACGGCCGGTGCAGCTGCCCGTGGAGCCCACTCGGAATGAGCAGGACCACTTGATCGCGGAAGAGCCGGTGCCCGCCCAAGAGCAACCTGCACGGCTCGATCCGAGTCGGTCGACCGCGGAAGAACCCGAACAACTCGCTGAGGTCAACGCACCGGCTGAGCGCTCGGCGGCGATCTCCACGTCGAACGGGCGCACCTTGAGCGATGTGTTCGCTGGCGCCTTACGTGAGCGTGTACTCGGCACCCCTGAGCGGAGTGCTACACCACTGGACGGTGAAGATGCCATGGCTGCCGTGGATCGGACACTGAAGGTGGTGGGTGGCGCGCACGCTGGCCTCGACTTGGAGCGAAAGGCGAAGGGCGGAATCAACGGGTTCAACCTGAGGCTCGGTCGCAACCTCAGTATCAGTGCGAGCCGCTGAACGCAGCCGTATTGAAGAGCGATCCATTCCGCTCATCACCATCCATCCGCCGCTCGTCACGATCCGCGGTCCCGATCGTAACATGGGTGGGTACCACCGCGTCATATGGGCAGATACCAACGAACACCACTGCGCCATGAAAACCACGATCTCCCGTTCACTCCTGCTGCTCGCCACCGTGTTCACCCTCGGGTACACCAACGCCGCAGAACCCGTTCGCATGAACACGGCCACGAAGAAGTCCGCGCTCGAGCGTTCCCTCGATCGCGCCCTCAACAACACGCTCGCATTCCCGCTCTTGGCCAAAGAGGATATGACCGGTGAAGTGTTCGTGAGCTTCGTGATCAACAAGGAAGGCCGGGTCGAGGTGATCGATTGCAGTTCCTCGAACGCACACCTGAAGGCTTACGTCCTGCGCAAATTGGCCCGGATCGATATCGGTGAGAATCCCGATGGAAGCTGGAAGACCACGCGTATGGTGTTCAACTTCCGGCCGGAGAAAGTATGATCCGGTAGGACCTGGATCCTTGAAGAGCCTCGCCTAGCGGGGCTCTTCGCATTTCATGGCGGGCCTGTAACTATGCGTGGAACAGTCCGTCCTATGGATAGAAACCGACGATCATGAACAAGCTGATCCTTGCACTGGCCCTCGCGAATAGCGCATCCTTAGCCGTGGCCCAGACCGATTCCGTGGAGACCCGCAACAAGCAGCGGCTGGAGCTAGGGGTGAACTCCAAAGAGGGCGGTTACGCCCACATCACCTCCGACCCCGATACAACGGACAAGCCAAGCCCACTGGTGATCAACACGAAGCGGAAGAAGATCACCATCACCTCCGAGGATAAGAACTGGATGTCGGAGACGGACAGCGTGAGCGATGTGCTCAAGGAATTACGCAAGGAGCGCCGCAATCAGTTCACCTATTGGAGCGGTATCGATATCGGTGCCAACGCACTCCTGGGTCCCGATGGCAGCGGCGATTTCCCGCGCGAGTATGACTTCCTCCAGCTCGACCAAGGCCGGTCGCGCTTCGTGTCCATCAACTTCATGGAACAGAAGATCGAGTTCGGATCGCACCATGTGGGCTTGCTCACCGGCCTGGGCTGGGAATTCACCAACTACCGCTTCCGCGATAACAGTGTGATCCGTTTCGAGGGCGATACCATCACCGCTTTCCCGGTGGAATCTCCACAGTTCATCAAGAGCAAACTGCGCCAGAGCGGCTTCCGCGTACCGCTGATGCTCGAGTTCAACACCAAACGCGCCAAGATGCCCACCGAGGCCGAGGTGCTCGCCGCAGCGCGCGACACCGTGGGTGGCAAGAAGCCGCGCTCCTTCGACTTCGACCACAAGAAGAACTTCCACATCGCGGTGGGCGTGGTGGGTACCTGGTACTACGATAGCATGTACAAGCAGAAGTACCGCATGGATGGCCGCATTGAAAAGGACATCGATAAGGGCGATCATCGTTTGCTGCCTTACCGGTTAGCCGCATCGGCCCGCATCGGCTATGGAAGTCTGAACCTCTTCGCCGAGTACGCGCTCACCCCGCTGTTCCAGGATAAGGTGATGCCTGAGCTCACCCCGCTCAATGTGGGTCTGACCATCATCGGGTTCAACTAGGGCTGCGGCCACTGGCCGGGCACTACGAGGGGTTGCACCCGTGGGGCCGCGACGAACAGGAATGTTCGCTCGCGGCCTCGTTCTTGATAAGCCATGCCGCCATCCCGGCATTCCCCTATTTTTGCGGTCCTTTCATCCAGCACCTACGCGCTATGGGCCGCATCTTCGAGAAACGTAAGCACAAGATCTTCGCACGCAACGCCAAGCTGAGCAAGCTCTTCACCCGCATCGGCAAGGAGATCGCCATGGCCGTGAAGGCAGGTGGGCCCAACCCTGATGCCAACTCGCGGCTCAAGATGGCCATCCAGAACGCCCGCGGTATGAACATGCCGAAGGATAACGTGGATCGCGCCATCAAGAAGGCCGCCGGTGGGGAGGGCGCCGATTTCGCGGAAGTGACCTACGAGGGCTACGCGCCAGGCGGGGTGGCGATCTTCGTGGAAACGGCCACCAACAACACCACCCGCACCGTGGCCAATGTTCGCAGCTTTTTCAGCAAGTGCGACGGTAGCCTTGGGACCAGCGGCTCCTTGGCGCACGTGTTCGAACGCAAGGCCGAGTTCGTGATCGAGAATGCCGCCTTGAAAGGGCGCGATGCCGACGAGTTCGAAATGGAATGCATCGACGGCGGTGCCGAGGACGTGATCCGCGATGAGGACGGCTTGGTGATCCTGGCGCCGTATACCGCGTTCGGCAGCATGGCCCAGAAGCTTGAGCAATTGGGCGTTGAAACCAAGAGCGCCGAGCTGAAGCGCTTCCCGCTCTCCACCATTCCAGTGGACCTCGACACGGCGAAGAACGTGATGAAGCTGGTGGACATGCTGGAGGATGACGAGGATGTGAACGCCGTTTACCACAACATGGACCTCTCCGAAGAGGTGGAGGCTGAGTTGGCCAACGGGTAGGCGTTCTACTTCGCGCCCAGCGTGCGGAACCGGATGTGGTAGTAGGTGCCTTTGTCGCTTCCTTCCACCGTCATGCGTCCGTTCAACTGCTCTACGAGGCTTTCGATCAGTGATACGCCCAACGTAGCCCCATCAGGCTGCATCTTGGCCAACGGCATGCCGATGCCGTCATCCGTATAGACCAGGTCGTAGGCGCCTTCCTTCGCATCGGTGATGGTGAGCTTGATCTGCCCATTTTCGCGGCCGGTGAAGGCATGTTTGAACGAGTTGGTGATGAGCTCGTTCAGCAAGAGGCCCAGGGGCACCATGGTGTTGAGGTCGAAGGTGAGCCCCTTCTCGATGTGCGTGCGGTAAGCGATCCGTTCACTCACGTCGTTCACACGAACGAGCTCGGAGAAGAGCTCGTGGATGTAAAGGCCCACGTCCAGATTCTCGAGCTCATCGCCCTTGTAGAGCTTCTCGTGGATCAAGGCCATGGAGGTCACCCGGCTTTGGCTCTGGTCGAAGGCGTTCTGTAGGCGTTCATCGGCGATCGTTCCCGCCTGCAAACGGAGTAAGCTGGCGATCACCTGCAGGTTGTTCTTCACCCGGTGGTGCATCTCCTTGATCAGCACCGTGATGCGTTCGTTGGCCTGTTCCAACTTCTGCTTCTCGGCTTGCAACGCGGCCGTTTGCTCGTTGTCGCGGATGCGGGCTGCCTTCAGGTTCTCACGCATGCGCGATAACGCTACACCGAGCACGTCCTGGCTTCCGCGCACCACCACAGGTGTGTCGTAGTTGCCTTTCCCGATGGCTTCCGCACTGCTGGCCTGCGAGCGGATGTTGTCGATCATGCCGTTGAAGGAGAGCGCCATTTGCCCGATCTCGTCGGAACTGTTCACCGGTACCTTGCCGCTGATGTCGCCCAGTGCCAACGATCGTGCGGCTTGGGACACTTCATTCACCGTGTTGCGCACGCCGCGTAGGATCACGAAGCCCATGATGGTGACGGCACCCACCACCCCGATCAATGCGGCCAACACGATCAGCAATCGGAATTCCGCGCTGCGCGAGTTCGCCGCCGTACTGTCCTGGATCACGCCCAGCGAACGGTCCTCCACCAGCTTCATCTTCTCCAAGGCTTGGAGGGATAGCTCCCACCACTGTCGCGGTGCGATGCCCAACGGGTCGGCCGTGCGGCGCTCCTTCACCGTGCCGATCAGCGCGCGTAGGAAGTTCACGTCAGGACCTTGAAAGAGTTCGCGGTAAGCACTGAGCACCTCCGGCTGGGCATCGCGCTCGAAGAGGAGCAAGTTGGTCTCGTATTGCGAGATAAGGTCGTTGATCTCGCCCTGGTCGCTCTCGCTCATCACGCCGCGTGAACCGATGCTCAGGCGGTCGCGCACCATGCAGAGCGCCTGCTTGGCGTTCAACAGTCGCTGGTGGGCGTACATCCACGACTGAGTCTCTGAATCAAGCCCCGTGCGAACGATCCGGCCCACTTCATCCAACAACCGCTGATCCATCGCTCCAAAGGCACGACCGGCCGCAATGGGGTCGATGCGCTTGTCCATCACCCGGTTGCGTAAGATGTTCAGCCCGTCGAAGGGAAGTCCACCCACCACTTTGGGGTCATCGGGATGGGTGGGGTCGCGCAGATCGGTGATGGCCGCATTGGTCTTCTGCTGCTGCACGTTCAACTTCAACGAGGTGACCGGCTTGCCCGTGAGGTAGCCGACGGACATGGCACTTTCCCGCTGTAGCTCATGGATCACGTTGGCGAACTGGCCGATCAATGCGCTCTGCTCGTTCACATAGTCCATCACCTGTAGGCGCTTGAGGCTGGAGTCCACCTGCTTGCCGATGAGCAATACCATGCCCAGCACGGGAATACCCAGGGTGATCATGAACTTGGTGCGGACGGGAAGGTCCGCGAAACGCCAACGCATCGTGCCAAATTACACCCTCGCGGCTTGTCGGCCACGTCTACCTTTGGCCACCACACCAGACGGGCCCGGCCCGATCACCCATGAAGGAACATTTCCAAGCCTTGGAAGCCAAGTCCGCCGAAGCCCTTTTGGGCGGCGGAGCCGATCGTATCGCAGCGCAGCACAAGAAGGGCAAGCTCACGGCCCGTCAACGTGTCGACCTGCTGTTGGATGAAGGGACCTTCCAAGAGATCGGTCAGCTAGTGACCCACCGGAGCGACAATTTCGGTCTGGACAAGCAGGTCTTCTTGGGCGATGGTGTGGTCACCGGTTTCGGCCGCATCGACGGACGCCTCGTGTATGTGTTCTCGCAGGACTTCACCGTGCTGGGCGGTTCGCTGGCCGAAGCCCATGCGGCCAAGATCTGCCGCATCATGGACCTTGCCATGCAGAACGGTGCTCCGGTGATCGGCCTCAACGACAGCGGTGGCGCGCGGATCCAAGAAGGGGTGGTGAGCCTCGCTGGTTATGCCGACATCTTCTACCGTAACGTGCGCAGTAGCGGGGTGATCCCCCAGATCAGCGCCATCCTCGGGCCCTGTGCCGGAGGGGCCGTGTACAGCCCGGCCCTCACCGATTTCGTGATGATGACCGAGGGAACGAGCTACATGTTCGTGACCGGCCCCAACGTGGTGAAGACCGTGACCCACGAGGAGGTCAGCAGCGAAGACCTCGGCGGAGCATCCACCCATGCCTCCAAGAGCGGGGTGGCGCATTTCACCGCACCCAACGAGCTGGATGCCATCCGCCAGTTGCGTCAGCTGATCTCCTACATCCCGAGCAACTGCGAAGAGGAACCACCGGCCCTGGCCTACACACCGGGTGATGAGCGGCGTCCGGCGCTGGATACCATCATCCCCGACAACCCGAACCAGCCGTATGACATCCGCGAGGTCCTCAACGCGGTGATCGACCCCGACAGCAGCATGGAGGTGCATGCGGAGTATGCGCGCAACATGGTGATCGGCTTTGCACGCGTGGCGGGTCGAACCGTGGGCTGTGTGGCGAACCAACCCGCCACGCTCGCGGGTGTGCTTGACATCGATGCCAGCATCAAGGCCGCGCGTTTCGTGCGCTTCTGCGATGCCTTCAACATACCGCTCCTCGTGTTCGTGGACGTGCCCGGCTTCCTCCCCGGCACCGATCAGGAGTGGCGTGGCATCATCAACCACGGCGCCAAGCTGCTCTACGCCTTCAGCGAGGCCACGGTACCCCGCATCACCGTAATCACTCGCAAAGCCTATGGTGGCGCCTACGATGTGATGAACTCCAAACACATCGGTGCCGACATGAACTTCGCCTGGCCCGG